>NZ_NJQY01000012.1:0-3280 GCF_010628845.1 Bacillus sp. 22-7
TAGCGGAGATCTTAGCGACACTAGAACGCGACTAACAATCAGTGGGGGATAAGGAAAACCCCCACTGATTGGAGTTTCACTTTATAGATGGTTGATATGTTGGTGGGTGAGTGGTTGATGCTGATACATGAAGAAAGGACAGGCATTTGCCTGTCCTTCATCTATTTTAATACTTTGTCTGGTCATATAGGGTTAATTGATCTAAATTCTTATGCACGGTTATGAGCTTTTTAAGAAGGCTCATGAACTTTTGTTTATCTTCAAAAGGAGTGACATCCAGCTCCCTTTTTAGCTCATTGCTTTTAGTAACGAGCTCATCGAATTTTTGAATAGCCGGGCAGTTGTTTTTAGTCATAAGTAATTCTCCTAATCTAAGCTCTTAATATAACTTTATCACAAAAATAAATTTCAAAGGAAACAGCTATATTTCATTTATATTAAAAAGGAATCGCCATCTTAACTATTTTGTTAAAAGTGTCAGATTTTGTTGAAACCTAGAGAATAGAGTCATATAGTAGCAACATGCTTAGAAAAGCGAAAGCGCCTTGCCCACGTAAGAACGCATACTAAGATCGCCACGTCCTCCCAAAAGCTGCCGCTTTCGGTCGAGCGATGTATCGCTGACGAAGCTTTCCTTGTGGAGCTAGACAGTTATCGACGTACAAAATTGAATATTTAGTTTTAATAATAGACAAGGTTTAGAAAACCAGGGGGTGAGATCCTTGTCGACTGTATTATTTGGAACGGTAGAATATTATGAAAGAGAATTAATCAGCTATTTTACAAATAATCATATAAGCAATAAGGATGATGCTGCCATGAAAGTATTCCTTATGCTTGAAGCGGAGATATTCAATGTGTTCTTATTTGACGAAGCGATCCGGATTAGGTGTATGCAAAATCTATTAAAAGCTTTTTGCCGGGTATCTGAAACACACTTGATCAATTAGCAGCCTATAAATGTATAGAGCAATTGAAAAAAGAGGTCCCTGCAGTGAGAGACCTCTTTTGTTTAATTTAGAATTGTAACCTTTACATCTTTTCTTCCCCACTGCAGTGCATCCTGCTCTCCAGGAATAAACACATCAATTTCATGTCCATTAATTCCGCCGCCAATATCCTCGGCAGTTGCATAGCCATATCCTTCTACAAATACTTTAGAACCCAAAGGAATTACGTCCGGATCAACTGCAATTACTTTTTCATCCGGGTTATCGATAAGATTGACTCCTGTTTTTGTAATGCCGATACATCCTTCACAGCTCGCTGTATAGGCAGTTGCAGTAACAGTCAGAACTTTGCCTTCTTTTGCTGCAGGCTCTTTGGTGTTTGCTGCTTTTACGACGGTCTTAGGATTAGATGCTTCTTTTTTCACTGATTCATTTTTATAGATGATTAGCTCTAATCCAGGTTTTATAAAATCGGATTTCAGCTGATTCCACTTCTTAAGGTTATGTACACTTATGTTGTATGTTTTGGCAATATTCCAGAGAGTATCACCGGATTCTACTATGTATATTTCTTCAGGTGAAACATCAAGCTTGTCATTTGGGTGAATCAGATCCCCGGATAGGCCATTCCAGTTTTTAATATCCTGAACGGACACTTCGTGTTTTTGTGCTATGGACCATAGGGTATCCCCTTTATTTACAGTTACTTCTTCTGCATATGCGCTTACACCTGCTGTGCTCCAGATGATTAAGCTCGCGAGCAGATAATAAAAATACTTTTTCATGTTAAACCTCCTATAAACTTAGTTGACAATTATTATGCTAGCACAGAAAATTCTGAGTAAAAGAACAGAGAGGTTATAATTAAATTACGCACATTTCAGGAAAATAACGAAGAAATGGCAAAACATCATAATGTTCATACTGGATGGACGTAAAGCCTTAGATATAGTCATATTTGATATATTCGAACCTTAAGTTGGTTTAAATAGAAAGTTTTTCCTATGTATGCAAGAAAGAAAAAATTCGCTGGTTGTGTTACATATCTCACTGACAAAGAAGAAAATTTGTTTTTTAATGGTAGATAAATATAAAGAAGAATTTAATGGATATTGACAGGGGGCAAGCTCATATAATCTAAGGAAGATGTGTCAAAAGTGGTTATGTAAATTCTCTTCCGGAGATCCAATTATGCGTCCATTGAGAATTTCCAATAATAGTCTGAGGTTGTGTCGACACATGGGAGAGTAGGGTGTATAATGGTTACGGTTACATGTTTAAATGTTGTGAAAATTTTCAGCATTGGAGGGGATGGGCATGGAGCTTTGGAATTTATACCAGAATAACTATTTGATAGTTTTCGTGTTTTTGTGCCTGGGCGTATTGCTGCCTGTGGTGGCTTTGTTTTTGGGAAAGCTTTTGCGGCCCTATAAGCCATATGATACGAAGTATACCACATATGAGAGCGGGATTGAGCCATTCCATGATTCTAGGGTGCAGTTCAATGTCCGCTATTATATTTTTGCCCTGATGTTTGTCATTTTTGATGTGGAAACAGTATTTTTGTACCCGTGGGCAGTGGCATATGAGAAGCTTGGTATTTTTGCATTGATTGAGATGCTGATTTTTGTATTTATGCTAATAATTGGACTTGTTTATGCATGGAAAAAGAAGGTGCTGAAATGGATTTAAAGTTGGATAATATTACACCGGAAGAAATGGAAGAACTGCAGCGCAATGTGTTTATGGCAACTTTGGAACAGATTAAAGCGTGGGCGCGGAGCAATTCATTGTGGCCAATGACCTTCGGGCTTGCTTGCTGTGCCATTGAAATGATGGGTGTAGGTTCATCGCATTACGATTTGGACCGTTTTGGTTCTTTTTTCCGCACATCTCCCCGTCAGTCTGATGTCATGATTGTTTCAGGTACAGTAACAAAGAAAATGGCGCCTATTGTCCGCCGTCTTTATGATCAGATGCCTGAACCAAAATGGGTGATCGCGATGGGATCCTGTGCAACTGCGGGTGGGCCATATGTGAAATCTTACTCAGTAGTTAAAGGGGTCGACCAGATTGTCCCTGTTGATGTATACATACCAGGATGCCCGCCGAACCCGGCAGCATTGATTTATGGAATTAATAAGTTAAAAGAGAAAATCCGTTATGAGGCTAAGACTGGGAAGAAGGTGATCTAACCTATGAGCGGAGAAAAAGATCTTGAACAGCTGAAAAAAGAGGCTGCAGCAAAAGCGAAGGCAGCGGCCCTGGCTAAAATGAAAGCGAAAGAGCAGGGAGAAACAAAGGAAGAGACACCTGCAGAAGACATGGAT
>NZ_NJQY01000012.1:3369-6480 GCF_010628845.1 Bacillus sp. 22-7
AGCCGCCGCAGCAGCAAAAGCCAAAGCAGCAGCAGCAGCAAAAGCTAAAGCAGCAGCCCAAGCAAAACAAGCAGGCGGGGATGACGAAAAGGCAAAAGCGATTGCAACAGCAAAAGCCAAGGCCGCCGCAGCAGCAAAGGCGAAAGCAGCAGCTCAAGCAAAACAAGCAGGCGGGGAAGATGAAAAGGCAAAAGCGATTGCAGCAGCAAAGGCGAAAGCCGCTGCAGCAGCAAAAGCAAAATTAGCCGCAGCAGGCAAAGCAGACGGAGCAGCAGATGATGAAAAGGCAAAGGCAATCGCCGCAGCGAAAGCAAAGGCCGCAGCCGCAGCAGCCGCGAAGGCAAAAGCTGCCGGAAGCAAGGCTGACACTGAACCAGCTGCAGAAAAAGCTCCATCGGTTAATCAGCCATACCTTGATAAATATGTAAAGGTAATTGAAGAAAATCTGGGATCTGATGTTCTTGAAGAGTACTATATCAATAATCTCTCCAAGGAAGTGCCGACTTTGGTTGCCAGAGCTGAATCATATTTTAAATTGGCAGAATTCCTGAAATATAATGAACAGCTTGGCTTTGATTATTTATCCGAGCTTCATGGCACCGATTTTGAGACCCACATGGAAGTGTATGCTCACTTATACTCATACAAAAAACGTCAATCTGTTGCACTGAAGGTTAAAATTGACCGCGATGAGCCGGTAATTGATTCACTGCAGCCGTTATGGGCAGGAGCAAATTGGCCGGAATGTGAGACATATGATTTGCTGGGAATCAAATTCAAAGGACACCCTAACTTATACCGGATTATGCTGGGGGAAGACTGGATCGGGCATCCGCTGCGAAAAGACTATGAACCGTACGATGTGGAGGTGTAACCAATGCTGCGAACAGAAGAAATGCTATTAAATGTTGGACCTCAGCATCCAAGTACCCACGGTGTTTTTCGCCTTGTTCTGAAAATTGACGGGGAGATCATCAAAGAGGCGAAACCGGTCATCGGCTACCTGCACCGCGGAACGGAGAAATTGGCAGAAAACCTGCAGTATACGCAAATTATTCCTTATACAGACCGCATGGACTATCTTGCCGCCATGACGAATAATTATATCCTTGTCCATGCAGTGGAAACGATGATGGATTTGAAAATTCCGGAACGGGCAGAATATCTGAGGATCATCACGATGGAGCTTGGCCGGATTGCCAGCCATCTGGTATGGTGGGGTACATATTTACTGGATATTGGGGCAACAAGCCCATTCCTGTATGCATTCAGAGAGCGTGAAATGATCATCAATATGCTGAATGAGATCTCTGGAGGCCGCCTAACGTTTAACTATATGCGTGTCGGCGGCGTTAAATGGGATGCTCCTGAGGGCTGGATTGATAAAGTAAGAGAGTTTGTTCCATATATGCGTGAACAGCTCAAAGGCTACCATCAGCTGGTAACCGGAAACGAAATTTTCATGAACCGTGTCAAAGGGGTAGGAAAATATACGAAAGAGGATGCTTTAAACTACTCGCTGAGCGGTGCAAATCTCCGCTGCACAGGTGTAAAATGGGATCTCCGAAAAGATGAGCCATACTCCATCTATGATCGCTTTGATTTCGATGTGGCGGTTCAGGACGGCGGGGATGCGTGGGCCAGGTATCATGTGCGTATGCAGGAAATTGAAGAATCACTAAAAATCCTTGAACAAGCGGTGGAGCAATTCCCGTCTGAAGGCGATATTCTGGCCAAAGTGCCAAAAATCATCAAAGCGCCAAAAGGGGAAGCGTTTGTCAGAATCGAATCTCCAAGGGGAGAAATCGGCTGCTATATCGCGAGTGATGGAAAGAAGGAGCCATACCGGATGAAATTCCGGAGGCCATCATTCTATAATCTTCAGATTCTCCCGAAATTGCTTGAAGGCGAAAACATTGCGAACTTGATTGCTATTTTAGGGGCAATTGATATTGTCCTTGGGGAGGTGGACGGTTAATGGTAGAAGAACTTCTCCATTCCGAAGCAGGTCTGCTGAATTTCGGTATTTTCTTCTTGCTTGCCACCGTTTTACTGCTAGTCGTTTTGGGATTTGTTACTTACGCCATTCTGGCGGAGCGTAAAGTCATGGGATTTATGCAGCTGCGCCACGGGCCGAATCAGGTCGGCGGACGCTGGGGGCTGCTGCAGACTGTTGCGGACGTATTAAAGCTTCTTTTAAAAGAAGACACCATTCCTAAGCTTGCAGACAGGCCGCTGTTTATTCTTGCACCGGTTATTGCATTTGCACCGGCATTCATGGTGCTGGCGACAATTCCATTTACAGACAAACTGCAGTTTGCTGATATTGGAGTTGGATTGCTGTATTACATCGCCATTTCCGGGCTGACAACAGTCGGTATTGTCACCGGAGCATGGGCTTCAAATAATAAATATGCATTGCTTGGCGGAATGCGTGCCGCTGCACAGATGATTTCATATGAAATTCCACTCGTAATGTCTGTATTAGGCATTATCCTTTTAACAGGCAGTCTAAACCTGAATGAAATTGTTGAAGCGCAAAAAAATGGCTGGTTCATTATTTGGCAGCCTATTGCTTTCATCGTATTCCTGATTGCTTCCACAGCGGAGCTAAACCGTGTTCCATTTGACTTGCCTGAAGCGGAATCAGAGCTGGTCGCCGGTTTCCATGTTGAATATTCCGGCTTCCGCTGGGCATTCTTCATGCTTGCGGAATATGTATACTTCTTTGCCATGGCTTCATTGACAACCGTACTATTCCTTGGCGGGTGGCTACCGCTGCCGTTCCTGGAGTTCATTCCGGGTGCCGTCTGGTTTGCGCTTAAGTTTACGGCTGTAATCTTTGTTTTAGTCTGGTTTCGTGTTACATTCCCGCGCCTCCGTGCAGACCAGCTTATGGAATTTGGCTGGAAGGTTCTGCTGCCGGTAGCACTTGCAAATATTTTCTTAACAGCTTTGCTGAAAGAATGGCTGAATATCTTTTAATGAGGAACAGCCTCATAACTTCGAGAATTGTCTAGCTGCACAAGGAACGCTTCGGCAGCATAATCATCGCAGGACTAAAAGCGTTAGCTTTTAGGAGGAGCGCCTACCCCTCGAGGTCACAAGCTT
>NZ_NJQY01000012.1:6546-113590 GCF_010628845.1 Bacillus sp. 22-7
GTGGCGCTCTTAGTCTGCGTTCCTTGAAAGGACAGTCGCCTCCACATTTCGGGCAATCCTTCCAGAAAGGCAAAGAACGCCTTTCCGTGAGGCTCGTCTTGTGCTTGTCGGGGGTGGGCAAGGCGCTTCCGCATTTCTGAAATTGTCCAGCTCCAGGCGCCATCGGCTCTCGGGTCTAAGCCAATCCGTCCAAAAGGTTAAAAAACAACCCTTTAGCCGGCTCGTCTTATGCTTGAGGCCCGCAGGACAAGGAAGGCTTCGTCAGCATAAACATCGCACGACCGAAAGCGACAGCTTTTGGGAGGATGCGGGTCATGCAGACGTTGCCACAGGACGTGGCGGTTTTAGACTGCGTTCCTTATAAGCGGGAGCTTTACGCATTTCTTAACAAGGGGTGAAAAACATGCTTGGTTTAGCGAAAGGATTATCGTATACCCTTAAAAACCTGACACGCAAAAAGGTAACGTATGATTACCCGAATGAGCCGCTTCCGCTTCCGGACCGGTTCAGGGGAATTCAAAAGTTTTACCCTGAAAAATGCATTGTCTGCAATCAGTGTGCAAATATTTGTCCTACCGATTGTATCGAGCTGACAGGGAAAAAACATCCGGACCCTGCCAAAAAGGGGAAAATCATTGATACCTATGATATCAACTTCGAAATTTGCATCCTTTGCGACTTGTGTACAGAGGTATGCCCAACCGAAGCGATTATCATGACCAATAATTTTGAACTGGCGGAATATAGCCGTGATGAGCTGTTTAAAAACCTTGAATGGCTCGATGAAAATGATGAAAATATACGGAAGGTGAATAAAGCATGACGTTTTCAGGTGAGTTTTTAGCGTTTATGTCTCTAGCTTTAGTTGCGGTCATCGGCGGCGTGCTTTTATTAAACCTTACCAAAGTTGTGCATATGGTTGTCGCTCTTGTATTTACATTTGTAAGCATCGCCGGAATTTATGTGCTGCTTTCAGCTGAATTCCTGGCCGCGGTCCAGATTTTGATTTACTCTGGAGCGATTACCATCATCATGCTGTTCGGGATCATGCTGACGCGCCATAACGACACAAGCGAGCCTAAAACCGGCCGCTGGCGTAAGCTGTTAGTATTCGTGGGGGTTCTTGGCTTTGCTTTCGCGGTCTACATCGGAATTTATAACCTTGATTTGCCGTCAGCGCCGAATGACCTTCATGTCAATAATACAGAGCAAATCGGAATTGAGCTTTACTCAAAATTCATTATTCCGTTTGAAGTAACATCTGTCCTATTATTGGTCGCTTTGATTGGTTCCGTTGTTTTGGCTAAAAAAGACGATGAAAAGGAGGCAGAAAAGGAATGAGTACAGTTCCCGTTCAAGCTTACCTGGCATTGGCTTTAATCCTCTTTTGCATCGGTCTGTATGGTGCTTTGACTAAGCGCAATACTGTGATTGTCCTGATCTCAATCGAACTGATGCTGAATGCGGTTAATATTAATCTTGTGGCATTCAGTAAATATGGCATCACACCGTCCATTACCGGACAGATTTTTACGCTATTTGTTATTGCGGTTGCCGCAGCAGAAGTGGCAGTAGGAATAGCAATTCTGATTTCACTTTACCGTAACAAAAAGAGCGTTAACATTGATGAAATGGATGCTATGAAGCACTAAATATACTGTAAAAATGCAGCCGCGCTGGCTGAGAATAGAGAATTGAAAAGGCGGCCATAAGTGGCTCCCGCCTTAAAGGACCTGTTCATAAGGTCCCAATCTGGCACGCCGTGCTCTAGGGTGTGTTCAAAAAAGGGGATTGTGATAATGATGGAGAATGCATGGATCATACCGCTTTTCCCGCTTTTATCGTTTTTGTTCCTTATTTTATTCGGCAAACGGCTAAAAGAAGCGAGTGCTTATATTGGGATTCTGTTTACCCTGGCATCGCTTGTCTATTCCTTATTGGTGCTATTTGACCGGTTTTCGGCACCAACTTATAAAGCAGAAGGCGTTTGGCTGACTATAGGGGATGTTCAGTTAACAGCGGGTTTTGAAGTTAATCAGTTAAATGCACTGATGCTGGTGATTGTTTCACTTGTCAGTTTCCTGGTACATACGTATTCGAAAGGCTATATGCAGGGGGATGACCGTTTTCCTGTTTTCTATGCCTATTTAGGGTTATTTACATTTGCCATGCTGGGCCTTGTCATCTCGCCTAATCTGCTTCAGACGTATTTCTTCTGGGAGCTTGTCGGACTTGGTTCCTTCCTGCTGATCGGTTTCTATTTTTACAAAGAGGAAGCAAAGGCTGCGGCCAAAAAGGCATTTATCATGACGCGTATTGGAGATGTCGGCCTTTTGATCGGAATGATTCTATTATTCTGGCAGGCTGGCAGCTTTGAGTATGATGAGATTTTTGCAGCAGTTGAAGCGGGTGCCATTTCAGGCACAATGATTACATTAACAGCGATTCTTATTTTTGTAGGGGCTGTCGGAAAATCGGGCCAGTTCCCGCTGCACACATGGCTTCCTGACGCAATGGAAGGGCCGACGCCAGTCTCCGCATTAATCCATGCAGCGACAATGGTAGCGGCAGGTGTGTATTTAGTGGCGGCGCTATTCCCGCTGTTTGCAGCAAGTGAAACAGCACTGATGACCGTTGCTGTCATTGGGGCCTTCACAGCCATCTTTGCAGCAAGCATCGGCCTGGTTCAGAAGGATATAAAGCGGGTACTCGCTTATTCAACCGTCAGCCAGCTCGGCTATATGATGCTGGCACTGGGTTCTGCCGGATATGTAGCCGGCGTGTTCCACTTAATGACGCACGCTTTTTTCAAGGCTTTGCTGTTCCTTGCAGCAGGAAGTGTCATCCATGCCGTTCATACACAGAACATTGAACATATGGGCGGTCTGTGGAAAAAGCTGCGCGTAACCGGCCCTCTGTTCCTGATCGGAACACTGGCGATCAGCGGTGTGCCATTATTTTCAGGGTTCTTCAGTAAAGATGAAATTTTAATCGCTGCCTGGGCACACGGGAACACGGTGCTGTTCTGGCTTGCGGTAATTGCCGCATTCTTTACGGCATTTTATATGTTCCGCCTGTTCTTTATGGTTTTCACTGGTGAAGCAAGAAGTGAAATGAAAAATGTTCATGAATCGCCAAGTGTTATGACATTGCCAATGGTAGTGCTTGGGGTTCTGGCTATAGTAGCTGGATATGTGAATACACCATGGTTTGGAACATTTCTAGGTGATTGGCTGGTAGAAGATAACCATGCCCTTGGCCATGGCCATATTGAAGGGCCTGCCTGGATTATGATTGTTGCAACTGCAGTATCCCTGCTTGGAATTTTCCTTGCCTGGCTAATGTACGGCAAACGCTCACTTTCACGCGATTGGCTGACAAGCAGAATGCCGCTTTCATACAACGTTCTGTACAATAAATACTATATCGATGAATTCTATTCGCTGACCGTAGTGAATGGGGCGAAATTCATCAGCTCATTCCTGCGCTTCCTGGAAGTATTCCTGGTTGAAGGCCTTGTAAAGAGTGTAACTGGAATCATATCTGCTCTCGGAAAACTTGGTTCTAAATTCCATAATGGCCAGATTCAGACGTATGGAACAGTGGCGTTTGTCGGCCTGGCTATTTTAGTTGTCATCTATGCGTTTACAGGGGGGTACTTAAAATGAACTTAGCTTATTTTCTATCCATTTTAGTTTTCTCCCCGCTGCTTGGTATTTTAGTGTTATCTTTCCTGCCGAGAACGCAGGAATCATTGATCAAGACAGTTGGCTTCCTGGCCACGCTTCCTGCGCTGGTATTGGCGCTGATCGCCTATTTTCAATACCGGGCAGGTGCTAGCCTTGAACAGCTGAATGAAAAAGTAAGCTGGATTCAGTTTGGCGATTCCGGCCAGCTTGGAAATCTTTTTTCCATTGATTATGAATTGGGGCTGGATGGATTCTCACTTATCATGATTGTCCTGACAGCTGTACTTTCTACACTTGCAGCGATTGCTTCTATTCATATTAAAAAGGAATGGAAGGGCTACTTCATGCTGTTTTTGCTGCTTGAAGTCGGCATGCTGGGTGTATTTGCCGCTGAAAACCTGATTCTTTTCTTTATTTTCTTTGAAATCACATTAATTCCGACCTTCTTCCTGATTGGGAAATGGGGTTACTATGAAAAAGAAAATGCTGCATACAGCTTCCTGATCTATAACGGGCTTGGATCTGCTGTTCTGCTGATTGTCATTATGGTACTGTTTGCCCGTACTGGCACAGCCAATATTGATGCTTTGATGGCCGCAATGAACGCGGATAATCCGCAGCTTGTTGCGCCAATCTCTGAAAATATGAAAATGGGCATGCTGATTGCGCTTTTAATTGCATTTGGTGTGAAGCTCCCAATTTTCCCGCTGCACAGCTGGATGGTGCGGGTCCACGTACAAGCTCCGCCATCAATCGTCATGCTGCATGCCGGAGTGCTTTTGAAAATAGGGGCATTCGGTTTAATCCGCTTCGGAATGGGAATATTTCCTGAGCAATTCCAAAGCATTGCTGTATGGCTGGCTGTCCTTGGAGTCGTGAATTTACTGTATGGAGCGTTCCTGGCGTTTGTTCAGACCGATTTTAAAATGGTGCTTGCCTACTCTTCTATTTCCCACATGGGAATCGTTTTAATCGGATTAGGAGCATTAAATGAGGCAGGAATTCAGGGAGCGATTTTCCAGGTGGTTTCTCACGGTTTAATCGCAGCACTATTATTCTTCCTTGTGGGTGTCTTTTATGAACGCTTTCAAACCTCCAATATTCAAAATCTCGGTGGGTTGGCAAAAGGGATGCCGATTACGGCAGGCTTCCTTCTTGCTGGGGCCATGGCCTCCCTTGGCCTTCCTGGCATGTCAGGGTTTGTGAGTGAATTTATGGCCTTCCTTGGCCTGTTTAAAGAAATGCCGATTCTCGCTGCAGTCGGTACAATCGGAATCATTATGACAGCTGTTTACCTGCTTCGCGCGGTACTGGGTATCACATACGGCAAAGCGCATCGGGACTTTGCCGGCATAACGGATATGAAAAAGTTTGAGTTCGTGCCTGTCCTGGTCTTAGTCGGCTTAATTGTCCTGATTGGTGTTTATCCAAGTGTGCTGAGCGAACCGCTGACCTCAACACTTGAAACGATCATGCTTGGGATAGGAGGGTGATGATGGATGGATCTCGAAACATTATTATCTTATGAATGGGGCATAATGACGCCGGAGTTCATCATCCTTGGTGTTGCGACCGCTCTTTCATTAATGGATTTGTTTATGCCGAAATCCCAAAGCCGAAAAATTCTCGGCTGGGTCGGCTTTGCCGGAATACTCGCGGCTCTTGTTTCCTTACTGGGCCTTATCGGGCATAGTCCGGAATCCATTTTATTTGATACGTTCAGGCTTGATTCCTTTGCAAAAGCTTTTAAGCTGCTGCTCTTAATCGGATCTGCGATGGTACTGCTGATTGCCATTGGCTATGAGCCGAATGAAGGATTGGAAGAATTCAGGGGGGAATTTTTCTATCTGTTCATGGCTGCATTGCTTGGGGCAATGATCATGTCTTCAAGCGGAGATTTAATCACCCTGTTTGTAGGGCTTGAGCTTCTTTCCATTTCGTCCTACATTTTGGCAGGCATGAGAAAAAGAAGTCTGCATTCAAACGAATCGGCCATGAAATATGTGATCAACGGCAGTATTGCCACAGCGATCACTTTGTTCGGAATGAGTTATGTATACGGTTTAACTGGAACTACGAACTTAAAGGAAATGTCCGGATTTTTGACATCCATCTATAATGAACAGCATATTTACCTGTTAGGCCTTGCATTCTTTATGATCGTGGTGGGACTTTCTTTTAAATTGGCTACAGCGCCATTCCATATGTGGGCGCCGGATGTGTACCAGGGTGCACCTACGCCTGTAACAGCTTTTTTAAGCGTAGTTTCCAAAACAGCCGGATTCATCATTGTTATCCGCATTCTGTTTTCAATCTTTGCGAATGCGCCATCCGGTGATGTACAGGGGCTTCCGATGATCCTGGCTCTTCAGGATTACATTGCCTTCCTGGCAGGAGCCACGATGATTATTGGGAACTTGATTGCGCTAAGACAGCGGAATATTAAACGTTTGTTTGCTTATTCCAGCATCGCTCAGGCCGGTTACCTGCTGGTTGTGATTGCGAGCATGTCACTATTCATGTTTGATACGCTCTGGTTTTACCTCGGTGCTTACTTATTCATGAACCTAGGCGCTTTCGCGATTATCCAGCATGTGACACATAAATCGGGTTCAGAAGATATCAGCCAATTTGCCGGGCTTTACCGCCGCACACCGTTCCTGGCCATCGCAATGGCTATCTTCCTGCTGTCACTTGCAGGTATTCCGGGGACAGCCGGGTTTATTGGCAAACTGAACATTTTTATGGGTGCATTAGTGCCAAATGAAGGCCATTATGTACTGGTATCAATTATGATTGCCACAACAGTCGTTTCATACTTCTACTATTTCGGTGTCATGGTGCAAATGTTCTTCAGGCCTGCAGCTGATGCTGATACAGGAAAAGTTAAGATTCCAGCGGCTTTAACAGCTGTTATCGCAATCAGCCTGGCAGCCACCATCTTGTTCGGAATTGCACCAAATATCGCATTTGATTTCCTGCAGGGCAATTTCAATCAGTTTACTGATTTCTTTCAATAAAAAAGCTTTTTAAAATGGGGGTTTTAAAAAGCTGTTACGAAATAGGGGACAAAAGGGGTATAAATAGGAGGGGGAAATCTCCCCTTCTTTTTTGTTTGCCTTGGTTTAGACTTCGGGTTTATTCGACAATTCGATATAATAGACTAATAAACGGCGAAAAAGAAAGAAACTTAATTTTCAAAAAATATCCAGTCATGAAACTTACCTGATAGTATAAACGTCAAATGGTATTGTAGCGCACAAAGCAGGTAAGCGAAGTGGCAATGAATTAAAGGAGGGAAGAAGATGATATCAGGATTTGGGCAGCAGGCACTCATCAGCATTATGTCTCATTTGGTGTTTATTGCGCTGGCCTGGTGGGCGCTTCAGGCATTGCGGTTTGAAACCCTTTTGCGGGCGAATCATGTTTTTCAGGCACGTGTATTGTATGTTCTGCTTTCAATTGTAATTGGATCTTCCGTCAGCAACTTCTTTCTCGATTATCTTTTATGGTCCCAGCAGCTTCCGCTTATACTGCAGAACATCACCTTTCTTTAAGTGCTGTATATGATAGCCATATTTTTTATAAATATAGGTCTTCATACATGTTTTCAATTTGACAATTATTGAGTAAAATCTTTTTGTTGCTTGTTTTCCTGCATACATACTATCTTGTGAAATGGTTTTCAAAGTATGCATAAAAAAGCAAAAAAAACATCGAAAATAACAGTGATTTTGCAGCCTTTTCAGTTTGTCAAAAAGTGACGACAATTCCCAAGTATGCTCACTCTGTCCTTGGTAACAATGGTACTAAGGGGAGGAGTTTACAGATGAAAAAATCATTCATTACATTATTTATTATTGCCATTATTGGTTTCATGATGATAAACATTGGGAATAAGACGACTGTAGCCAAAGGGGAGCTTGACCTGTTAACGATGGCCTCGGTTTTACAGGGCGAGAATATTTTAATCAAAGATTGGACTTTGCATGCGAGAGAAAAAATGGAAAACCAAAACCTTCAGGAAGTAAAAGCATTCACTAATGAACTGCAGTCTCAATATCCTGATTGGGAATGGAGCTTTCAAAAAACAGAAAAATCATGGGAAGCAAAAGCTATTATTAAGCAGACAGATGCTCAGTCAGAAGCAGTAAAAATTTTATCAACCCCCACAAATGGTCAAGTTCAGACGTATGTGATTTATGAGGCCAAAGGTCAGGGGTGGAAACAAGAACAGAGCAAACTGGCTGCAGAACTAAATAGTAGGATTTCTGACATTTTTCGAGGAAATGCCACAATTTTCTCTTGTATCCAAGGCGAATTCAATGATAAGATTAATAAGTCTTTGCCTGATACTGCAAGTCAGCTACTGGACGCTTTTAATGCGACAGAAATAGAAGCATTAAAAGAAGACCAATTTATTTCAGCATCAGCAAATTCGCCGCTTTTTGGTGAATTCATTGAGACAAATGGCAATGGAATGAACATGCAGCTTGGATTACGGACAAATGGAATGGGCGCCAAGACAAACATTGTTATTGGCACACCCATCATAACGATTGAATATTAATATAGAGAAATTGGACGCGGAGGGGAATACACTTTGGATAAAATCATCGTCCGCGGCGGAAATAGGTTAAGCGGTACTGTCAAAGTTGAAGGAGCAAAAAACGCTGTTTTACCGGTTATCGCCGCAACACTGTTAGCAAGTGATGGCAAAAGCGTAATTCGTGATGTCCCAACACTCTCCGATGTATATACTATTAATGAAGTATTACGCTATTTAAACGCCGAAGTGGAGTTTGAAAATAATACAGTAACAGTAAATGCATCTCGAGAGTTGAAGGTAGAAGCACCATTTGAATATGTACGCAAAATGCGTGCTTCAGTTTTAGTCATGGGATCTTTATTAGCAAGAAATGGCCGTGCCCGTGTGGCATTGCCAGGGGGATGCGCAATCGGTTCCCGCCCGATCGACCAGCATTTAAAAGGCTTTGAAGCGATGGGTGCAAAAGTAAAGGTTGGTAATGGCTTTATTGAAGCGGAAGCACCTGAAGGCCGCTTGCACGGAGCAAAAATATATCTCGATTTCCCTAGCGTTGGTGCTACGGAAAACATTATGATGGCTGCAACATTGGCTAAAGGCACAACGGTTTTGGAAAACGTAGCTAAGGAACCTGAAATTGTGGACCTGGCTAACTTCCTTAATAAAATGGGTGCCAAAGTTAAAGGAGCAGGAACGGGCACGATCCGCATTGAAGGTGTGGACGTACTGTTTGGTGCAGAGCACAACATCATTCCTGACCGCATTGAAGCAGGCACATTCATGGTGGCAGCTGCCATTACAGGCGGAGACGTTCTTGTAAAGGGTGCTGTACTTGAGCATTCTGCTTCATTAATCGCCAAGATGGAAGAAATGGGTGTTACCTTCATTGAAGAAGCTGAAGGCATCCGTGTTATGGGTCCAGACAAGTTGAAGGCCGTTGATATTAAAACAATGCCTCATCCTGGATTCCCGACAGACATGCAATCACAAATGATGGCCCTCTTGCTTCACGCTCAGGGTACAAGTGTGATTACAGAAACTGTATTCGAAAACCGTTTCATGCATGTGGAGGAATTCCGCCGCATGAACGCCGATGTTAAAATTGAAGGCCGTTCTGTGATCATGAACGGACCAAGCAATCTGCAGGGCGCAGAAGTAGCTGCGACAGACCTTCGTGCAGCTGCAGCTTTGATCCTTACTGGATTGGTGGCAGAAGGCGTAACACGCGTAACAGAGCTGAAGCATCTTGACCGCGGATACGTGGACTTCCACGAAAAGCTTGCCGGACTGGGAGCAGATATCGAACGTGTGACAGAAGTGGAAGAAACATCTGTTAATAATGGCCTTGTTTCTGACATGAACGCATAAATAATGCCAATCAAGGCGGCCTTTAAGAGTCGTCAAAATAGTCGCCTTGCGCGCATTTCAAACTGAAACCGCAGAATCGAGCTGTCAGAGGACTGACAAATCGATTCTGCGGTTTTTGCTATGCTATTTTTCGATGGAGCGCTCAATCAATTTAGATTGTGCACATAAATAATTTTATCCGCACATAAATTGTCCCTATCCGCACACATAAAGAAAAGACATAGGGATTCACTGTTAAAATAGCTGGAAATCTACTGCTTTAAAGAGGAGAAATAAATTTTTAAGTAATAAACCAGCAAATTTACCCCTATTCTGCACCTTCCCCCAACTTCCGAAGCAAATATTAATCTATTGTCATATTAGCTTGTCCATAGCCATAAACATGAATTGAGTTCGAATTATTTATTTGCTATGGAGGCTTAAAACATGACAAAATTCAATCCTTTCATCGTACTAGCCGCACTGTTGTTTGCCGTCACACTCATCGTTCCCTCCCTGCTTGTGATTCCTTTTACAGAAGGAAATGTCAGCGGGAAGCTTGGTGAGGAGCTTAAAACTGATGCCAAGAAAGAGACGGCGGCAGAAATTCCTCAAGGGCCAGCCATAGAGGTAGGAGTCTACCGCCTTGCACAGAAAAAGCTGGAGACGGTACCGCTTGAAGATTATATTGTCGGAGTGGTAGCATCGGAAATGCCGGCCGAGTTTGAAGAAGAAGCTTTAAAGGCGCAGGCATTGGCGGCAAGAACCTTTATCGTGAAACAAATGATGAACAAAGATAGCGTGGAACTTCCTGAAGGGGCATTAGTGTATGATACCGTAACCCACCAGGTTTATAAAAGTGAAAGTGAACTTAAGCAAATTTGGGGATCAGATTACAAATGGAAAATTCAAAAGGTTAAAGATGCCGTAAACTCAACAAGGGGCCAGATCCTCACCTTTGACGGCTCGCCGATAACAGCTTCCTTCTTTTCAACAAGCAACGGCTTTACCGAAAATTCCGAAGCCATCTGGCCAAATTCCGTACCTTATTTAAAAAGTGTAGAAAGCAAATGGGACCTGCAGTCTCCTAAGTTTAACGGCAGAGAGGTATTCACTGTACAGGATTTTGAAAGGAAATTGGGTGTGAAGCTTCCAAATGACAGCACCATCGGCACAGTGACTGAGCGAACAGCCGGCCAGCGGGTTTCAAAAGTGGATATTAACGGGAAAGTAGTCAGCGGAAAAGACATCAGAGAGAAACTGGGCCTGAAATCAACAGACTTTACCTGGGAGCGCAAAGGTGACAATATCATTATCAACACCCAGGGCTATGGCCATGGAGTCGGCATGAGCCAATACGGCGCAAATGGCATGGCAGCTGAAGGAAAGAACTACAAAGAAATCGTTGCCCACTATTATAAAGGGGTGGAAATTGCAGCTTCTGACCAACTGCTGACGAAAGTAACGGCTAAAAAATAAACGAAAGAGCTGGTTCATAGAGAATCAGCTCTTTTATTTTGCCCTTTTAAAGAAACCAAGTAGCTTACCAAGCCTGTCAAACCGCCCATAAAAAAGAGCCCTGCTGATAAAATACCAGCACACCGCCACACCTGTAATATCCTTAACAGCGTCAATCACAGTCGCAGACCGGTACGGTACAAATGACTGATGGATCTCATCAAGAATCCCGTAGAAGCACGCCAAAATAGCCAAAAGAATATTCACTCCCGGCGTCAGCTTAACGGCAGTCAACGCTGCCAGAACCAGAAGAACATATAAAATACCAAACTCAATCAGATGCATAGATTCTTTTATAAACCGGTCCACCGCCAAATCCGGCAGCTCCACCACAGCATCAGCCGGCATGCTGGACAGGATCCATATTAGCGCCATATACAGGAAAGGCAGCACCCGTATTATCCACTTAACCATTCTTCAGTAACTCCTTTAAAAATATTTTCTCAGATCATGCATAATCCAAAAACGTTTGTCGAAAAATAAGCCCAAAAAATTTTTTTTGAGAAATGTATATAATCCTCTCAATCTGTTCAGACTGATTGCTGAGGTGATGATAAATGAGAGAGGAAGAAAAGAAACGATCTTCTCAAGATTCCAGCTTTAAACGCTTTATGAAAAAGCGGTGGGCATTCCCAGCAATCTACATTGCAAGTGCAGCAATCATTCTAACCGGTGTTCTTTGGTACCAGACTAGCGACAACGCTACAGACACTGACAGCTACGATTATGAAGCCACTGATATTACCGGCAAAAAGTACGACGAGCCAGCATTGGAAGTTAACCGTGCAATGGAAAACTTCGTAATGCCTGTCAAAGACCCAGACTCTGCTGTCATTCAAAAACAATTCTATGACTATGACGGCAAGGCTGAAGAACAGGAAGCTGCTCTAGTATTTTACAATAACACATACCATCCGAACACAGGTATTGATATTGCCACTAAGGATGGGGAAACATTTGATGTCCTTGCTGCATTAAGCGGAAAAGTTACCAAGGTAGAAGAAGATTCACTGTTGGGTAATGTCATTGAAGTGGAGCATGACAAAGGAATTGTAACACAATATCAATCTGTTACAGAGATGAATGTTGAGGTTGGCGACCAGGTAGAACAAGGTGATGTCCTTGCAAAGGCAGGCGAAAGCTTGTTTAATGAAGAAGCAGGCGTACATGTACACTTTGAAATCCGCAAAGACGGAACACCGGTCAATCCGCTTGATTTCTTCAATAAGCCGCTAAGCTCTTTACAGGAGCTTGACACAGCTGACAAAGCAGATGCTGAAGAAAACAGCGGTGCAACTGAAGAAAATGATGAGGCTGCTCCTTCTGAGGACAAGTCCTCTGAAGAATCTGCAGATGAAAATGCCGGAAATACGGACGAAGACGAATCTGCTGATACAGAAGAAGACCCAGCTGGAACTTCTGAAGACGAAGGTCAAACTGACGACCAAGTTGAAGAAGACACTGCAACTGAATCAACAGACGCATAATAATAGGGAGTCTGCCAAAATGGCAGGCTCTTTTTTGGTGATGTCTAGCTCCACAAGGGACGCTTCGGGAGCATAAACATCGCAGGACTAAAAGCGTTAGCTTTTAGGAGGAGCGCCTACCCCCTCGAGGTGAGGCCCCCAGGACAAGGAAAGCTTCGTCAGCTTAACATCGCACGACCAAAAGCGACAGCTTTTGGGAGGATGGGGGTCATGCAGACGTTGCCACAGGACAAGGAAAGCTACGGCAGCGATACATCGCACGACCGAAAGCGGCAGCATTTGGGAGGACGTGGCGTTCTTAGTCTGCGTTCGTTCGTGGGCAAGGCGCTTCCGCTTTTCTTTTGACAGGCACCACCCTGTTTTTTTTCGAATAAACATTATTTCGACAATTCTGCCATTATCCTGTATAATATTTCGATAAACGAAGTGTTATACAGGGGGAGAAGACATGAAGAAGCTGCTGTTAACCGGTTTTGAACCTTTTCTTGATTTTCCGATCAATCCTACAGAAAAGATTGTGAATGCATTAGATGGCAAAACGGTTGGAAACTATGAGATTATAGGACATCTTCTGCCGGTTGATTTTAATCTCGCACCAAAGAAAATAGTAGAGGAAGTGGCCGGGAAGAAGCCGGATGCAGTGATTTCTCTCGGGCTGGCTGCCGGGCGGACAGCCATCACTCCTGAGAGAATTGCGATCAATTGCCAGGACGGCGAGCCGGATAATAGCGGAGTCGCACCTGAAGACAAGCTGATAGAGGAAAGTGGTCCCGATGGCTATTTTTCCACCCTGCCGATCCGGCGGATGGTAAATAGACTTAAGGAAGCAGGATATCCTGCAGCAATCTCAAACACAGCGGGAACTTATCTATGCAATAACGTTATGTATTCCGTGCTTCACCTGCTAAAATCGACAAACACTGAAATACCAGCGGGGTTTGTGCACATACCTGCATCCCATGCACTGGCGGCTGCCAGTAAAAAAAGCATGGCAAGCTGGTCAGATGCCGACCTGCTGGAGGCAATTACGCTGATCATAAAAGAATTGGACTAAGGAGCCGGATTGGCTCTTTTTTTCTGGACATTTTTCATTATTACTATAGTGTTTTCCTCTAATACCCTAAAGCCTTCACCAACTATTTTTGCTGAAAAAACCTTATATATCAAAGTCTTTCAAAAATATTTATATTTTTTTCCAGCATGTACTTGACCTGAAAAAGATTTTTGTACATAATGAAGTATGAATTTTCTTAAAATTAAATGAAATCAGAAAATGAAGTATTTATTTTAAAACTTAAAGCGGAAAGCAGCAGGAAAATGACAGCGCTTTCTAAAAAGGGGGAAACCGAATTGCTTCCGTTACTGGCTATGATGATCATTACAGGTACTTGCCTTTTTCTTGCTTTAAGGAAGAAAAGGCCAATCTTCCTGGCAGTCCCATTTCTATCCATCTTTGCTTACTTCCTCGTTCAAATCATCCTTGTTCCCGCACCTTTCATGGATACAGTCAAATTTATTTTCAGTTTAAGGTAATGGTTTTGTCCGGATCCGGAAAATGGATCCGGTAAAATAGCAGCGATTCGGCTGCACATATCGCAATATAAGGAGTGATTTCTGACCAATAATATCTTTTCATCAAAATTAAAACTGCAAACATATCATTTTTACCGGGGGTGGAGTTTTGAAGAAAATCGATAAAAAAGTAGCGGACAGTTATTTCCGTGAAAAGACTCGGAATATGATCATTTATTTTGCTATTGGCTTTCTTGCCTCTTTTGGCGTGGTCTTCTTTGCAGAACCATTAAGTGATATAACCATTAACGGGTTCCCATTCCATTACTTTATGGGCGCACAGGGAGCAGTACTGACATTTATCATTCTGCTATTTGTTAATGCAAAAATGGGAGATGCGATTGACCGGAAATATGGAATTGATGAAAACAAAAATGAACAAATCAGTTCAGGAAAAGTTCTTGATCATTAATTAACGAAAAAATGAGCGGCTGTTCAAGCTTCCGCTATACAGAGAGAGAAAAGGGGCGTCAAAAAATCGATCGAAAAAAAGGGGGATGTTCTTGGATACACAGTTTTTGGTCTCATTATCTATCATTTTAGCTACATTTGCTTTGTATATTGGCATAGCCATTTACAATAAGGCAAAAGAAACTTCTGAGTTCTATGTTGCCGGCCGCGGAGTGCCGCCGATCTTCAATGGAATGGCGATTGGTGCTGACTGGATGAGTGCCGCTTCCTTTATCGGGATGGCGGGAACAATCATGCTTCTGGGCTATGACGGTCTTGCCTATATTATGGGCTGGACGGGCGGATATCTGCTCTTAACCTTCCTGCTGGCACCACAGCTGCGGAAATACGGCCGCTACACGGTTCCTGAATTCATCGGCGACCGCTTTGACAGCCATACTGCACGAGTGATTGCAGCCCTTTGTACAATCATCATCAGCTTCACCTATTCGATTGGCCAGCTTTCCGGTTCCGGAGTAGTTATTGGCCGTCTTTTTGAAATTGATGCAAAGCTTGGAACCATGATCGGTGTCGTTCTGATTGCCTTTTATGCTGCATTCGGAGGCATGAAGGGGATTACTTGGACGCAGGTTGCTCAGTATGTCATTTTAATTATCGCTTACTTAATTCCGGTCATTTTCATGGCACTGCAATTAACAGGGAACCCTATGCCGTGGATTTCCTATGGTGAACTTGTCGGAAAAATGGGTGAACTCGACCGGGAGCTTGGGATCTCTGAATACTTTGCGCCATTCACCAATGGAACGAAGTGGCAGTTCCTTGCCCTTATGTTTACACTCATGGCTGGTACAGCAGGACTTCCGCACGTTATTGTCCGTTTCTATACGGTATCAACGATGAAGGCAGCCCGCTGGTCGGGAGCATGGGCATTGCTGTTCATCGGCTTGCTTTATCTGTCTGCACCAGCATACGCTGCATTCTCCCGTTTCATTTTAATGACACAGGTTGCCGGAAGCAAAATTACGGAGCTGCCAGCCTGGACGAAAACCTGGGTGGATACAGGCAAGCTTCAGGTAGCGGATGGCAATGGCGATGGCATCCTGCAATGGAAGGAACTCATTATCTCGAATGATATCGTGGTTATGGCGACACCTGAAATTGCCAATCTTGGGATGTTTGTCATCGGTCTGGTGGCAGCAGGGGCAATGGCTGCTGCGTTATCAACGGCCGGAGGTTTGATGATTGCGATTTCTTCCGCATTTGCTCACGATATTTTTTACCGGGTGCTAAAACCGAATTCAACTGAAAAAACACGTCTCTCCGTTGCCCGCTGGTCCATTGTCATCGCCACTCTTTTGGCCGGCGTGATCGCGCTTAACCCGCCAGGAGCCATTACGCAAATTGTTGCCTGGGCATTTGCGCTCGCGACAGGGACATTCTTCCCGGCGCTCGTTCTGGGTGTCTGGTGGAAGCGTTCAAACTCACAGGGTGTTATTGCCGGCCTGCTGGTCGGGTTAGGTGTTACTTTGGCGTACATCTTTGCAGCTAAATATGGCGGATTTACAATCCTGGGAATCATTGATACAGGTGCCGGCGTGTTTGGTGCTACAGCTGCATTTGCAGCTAATATCATTGTTTCTCTAATGACAGCTGCTCCTTCGCAAAAAATTCAGGAGGAAGTTATGGATCTTCGCTATCCGGAGCAAATGGTATATAAAGATGGTGAAGTATGGATGAACGATGATGGATCAAAATCTGTATAACCTGTACAATTTGGAGGCTGTGCGGTTTCACCCCTTTTTTCATGGGGTGGAATCTGACACGGCCCTTTCACTTCTAGCCATGTGTGAAGTACGCCACTACAAAAAGAATGATATGATCCTGAAAAAAAATAAACCGCGTGAAGGCCTTCTGCTCCTTTTAGAAGGTCTTTCAGAGGTATTAGTGAAAAACGATCACAGCGGGAGGGAGGAAGTGCTCGAGGTGGTCCAAACAGGAGAGCTGATTGGATT
The DNA here is from genome assembly GCF_010628845.1 of Bacillus sp. 22-7. Taxonomy (NCBI): domain Bacteria; kingdom Bacillati; phylum Bacillota; class Bacilli; order Caryophanales; family Bacillaceae; genus Bacillus; species Bacillus sp. 22-7. The sequence goes on from NZ_NJQY01000012.1 coordinate 23,129, forward strand.
CTCCAGCCTCGCTGATTTCCTGGGTGTTTCCAAACAGACCCCGGGAGAGCTGGTTGAAGTCAAGGCTTCCAGTGAGGTAAGAGCCATATTCATTCCGTTTGAAGTGGTGAGAAAAAGATGGGATGATCCCGCAGTTCATGATTACCTGCTGACTCAGGTAGCCGTCAGATTGAAGGATGTATACACATCACTTGCAGAACAGGTCAAGCTTGCGACAGATTATGGGGAAAACGATGCATTCATGATCCGGGTTCAGGATGTCATGAGCAGTGAGGCAGCCGCAGTCAGCACTGCTGCAACCATTCAGGAAGCTGCCCGGCTCATGCTTAACAGAAAGATTAGTTCAGTTCTCGTTATAGAAAAGGACAGCTTAAAAGGAATTATTACGGAAAGCGACATTGTGGAAGGGGTGGCAGCTGAAGGGGCAGATATAACTGCTCCAGCAAGCACCATCATGACAGCGGGTCCAGTCACGATATCACGGTCCGCTTATTATTATGACGCCCTTTCACTGATTCTTTTTAAGGGAATAAAACACCTGCCCGTAATGGAAGATTCAAAGGTCGCAGGGGTTGTGACATTATCAGATTTGCTGAGAAAGAAAAATGAGAATGTGATAAAGACCGTTCAAAAAATTGAAAAAGCCGATCGGGATAGCCTTCCGCAAGTGAAAACCGGCATCTATGAGTTAATTGATTCTTTAATAAAAGATCGTGTTCCTATATTAAAAATGCTTGAGATCGTTACAAAGCTATACGATCGCATGAGCGGCAGAATTGTAGCACTATCTATTTCTGAACTGAGGGAAAAAGGCTTGCAGCAGCCATGCGAATTTTCTTTCTATCATATGGGCTCCAGCGGCCGTGGAGAGCAGTTCATGCTCACAGATCAGGATCATTTCCTGGTTTATGAAAGCCAATCGGAGGAAGCAGGCGATTTTTTTGAAGAGCTTGGGAAAAGGATCACTTCTAACATGGAGAGTGCAGGTTACGCACGGTGCAAAGGTCTAATGATGTGCAGTGAGGAGAAATGGCGGGGATCGCTGGCAGTATGGGAGGAGCGGCTGCGAACCTGGATGCTTCAATCCACTAATGACAATTTATTGTTAGCGCAAAACTTTTTCTCCTATCGGTTCATTGCGGGGAGTGAAGGGCTCAATGCAAAATTTGAAGCAATGGTTCAGGAGCAGATGAAAAGGTCCAGAATTTTTTTGTACCGGCTGGCACACCTTGAAAGGGAACATCCTATTCCCACGTTGGATCAGCCGCTCAGGTCCCTATTTAAGCTGCAGCGCAAAAGCATGGATATGAAAAAAGAAGTTTTATTTCCCTATCACCATAGTCTGCAGATACTGTCCCTAATGCATGGGAAACTATCAGGCACACCGCTTGAAAAAATAGATTTTCTGCAGGAAAGGCAGGTATTCTCAAAGGAGTTTGCACACGATTTGAGAGGGTCTGTAAGCACTATACTTACGTTGTATGTCACCCAGCGCTGGCAGCAGGAACAAAACGGTGCCGCCCCATCTTCCGTTGTCTCATTTTCCAGAATGTTTACTCGTGAAAAAGAAGAATTGATTCTAAGCTTAAAGACCTTAAAGGAGCTGCAGAGCCAGGCAGTTGCAAGATTTTCATTATAGCTTTAAAAGGAGGCTGGTATGTTTTTTCTCAGAAAAAATGTGTCATGTTCGTTAAGGTATGAAACTATTCCGTTATCCACTCCCCTGGAAGACCTGAATTTTATTGTCTTTGATACGGAAACAACAGGATTTCAGGTTTCTGCGGCAGACCGGATCATTGAAATTGGCGCCGTCCCGGTAAAAGGATTTCAAGTGCAGGAAAAGGACCTTTTTCAGACATATGTTAACCCAAAACGACAAATTTCTCGGGAAATAAAAGAATTAACCTCTATTTCCGATGAGCTGGTAAAGGATGCCCCGCAGGCCTTGGAAGCTATTCAGAGCTTTTTTGAGTATGTCGAATCAAGGGAGGCGGTATGCCTGATTGGGCATTATGTAAGCTTCGATGCCTTGGCTGTTAAAAGTGAATGTAAACGTGAAAAGCTTTCGTTAAAAAATTTCCTGACCATTGATACGCTGGATCTGATTGGCTTTATCGCTCCGTCCTGCGATATGCGCGACCTTGAGAGGTATGCCATGGCATTCGGCACCCGCATTTATGACCGGCATCGTGCCGCCGGGGATGCTTTGACGACCGCTTATCTATTTGTTGAGCTGCTTTATCAATTTCAGCAGAGGGGCCATAAAACCTGGGGGGAGTTGATTAAAGCAACTGACAGTCAAATGAGGTCACTGCATTATTAAGCGTCAGACATATGTGGTTGGAATGTTGATGAGCGGGTGGTTGATGTGGGTAACGAGGAAAAGCCGGCTGAATCCGGCTTTCCATCCCTTTATTGAATATTGATCAGAGCATCGTCCTTGTAAACCACAAGGATTTCTTTTCCTGACATTTTCTGATAAGACGTTGCTGTCCCATACGGTACCTTTAATGTGAAATAATCATCCCCGTTTTTAAATTCCACCGTAAAATTGTCTGCAGCACCGGTGATGACTGCCTTTGTTCTGGAAATATCCCCTTTAATGGTCAATTTTTGATTGATGAGGACCATATCCCTTTTTAATTTGTTCAATGTTTTCAGTTCATTGACACTCATACGGTAGCGCTTTGCGATTCCCCAAAGTGTATCGCCAGGCACCACGGTATAAACGGCTGTCTCAAAGGAATCTTCTGTATGTCGTTCAATCCGAACCTCCAATTTTTGGCCGGGCTGGATCTTGTCAGACTTAAGGTTGTTAACCGCTTTCAATTCTTTAACAGTCATATCATGTTCTCTGGTGATTTTGTATAAGGTATCTCCCTGCTTCACTTTATAGAATCCTGTCAAAGCTTGGGCTTCTTTTGCTGAAGCGCTAAAACCGGCTGACGCAATTACTGCCGCAAAAACAGTGCTGGCTGCCGTCATTCCTCTAGCTTTCATCTTCTTTCTTTTATCATTTTGAATTCTTTCCTTGCGTGTTAGCATTCTATATTCATCCTATCCTTTGGAATATTATGGTTTCATAACCAATTAAATGAATTGTTTTCCGAAAAAAATAGTACGGGATAACGATCCGCTTCACAATAGGGAGGAGTTCCTGGCTCTTTTCCCTTGTTTCCGAAAATCCATATAGTTCAATGCGCTCGGTAATTCCTAGATATATGCAATTATCTGCTGCAAATGAAATAGTTTGCTGACATCGAAATGAATTAACAGGGAATGAAGAATTTTGTCGAATGTGCGGGGAAAGTCCTGGATCTTATCCATGGAACAATTGAAATTAGGAAAGTTGTCACTGGTCTTTAGACTGCTTATTTTTTAAATACCCCATAGAATTTTTTGAAAACATTTCTTATTTTGACTTCCAGATGTCCTATTTTCAAAAAATTTAAACAAAACCTTGTCCTTATTGCGTTTTTCGTGCATATTCCCTCAACCAAGCTAATAAACTGTTACAAACCTTACAAAGAGAATGTATGAGGTGAGGGATCGTTTTACTAAACTAATGAATATGTTGAGGACATGTTTAATTATCGCAAACTGAAAGCAAGCATTTCAGGCGCATGTACGATTAACTTCAATTAATCAGGAATCCATGCGGAATACAGTTGAAATCCAGACAGAAAGCGAGTCTCATTTCACACTTCTCACATCCAAATTGGGGAGGGCGAGTGGTGTGCACGATTACATCAAAGAGAGAACTATCAAGATTGGAAAGTATATCGTGGAGACGAAAAAAACGGTTCGCGTAATCGCGAAGGAGTTTGGCGTATCCAAAAGTACAGTCCATAAAGACTTGACGGAAAGACTGCCTGAAATCAATCCTGAACTGGCAAACGAAGTAAAGGAAATCCTGGATTATCATAAATCGATCCGCCATCTTCGCGGCGGTGAAGCCACTAAAATGAAGTATAAAAAAGAAGAAATGGAAGAAGAGCCAGTTAAATGAAATGAAACAAATGGCGCCGATAAAGGCGTCAAAGGTTAAAGACTGCCATTTTAAAAAGTGTCACGGCTAATTTTCAAAGCTGTACATGAACCTCAATTGCGGCTCCGGGGGCTAAAAGCTCATAAGCTGTTTCCATAGCCTGAAACCTTGGCTTTGCTCTATGGATTTAAGCCCCTTTTCAAGTCGCCTGCATCCTTTTCCCCATTTCGACAAAAACCCGCAAAAAGTCTCACAAATTCTGTCAAAATGTTACTGCTTTCACAAGGAATGTGATAAAATATAAAATTAGGATAGAACTTGGTTCGTAAAGACTAGGACTCCTAAAGAGACGCCAGGCAAAATCATTTCTTTTATTAAAGAACTGATTTTTTTGCGTGGCTTGAACTGCTGTTGCGAATAATGATTTGATCATCTAACTAAAAATTAATAAGCGAAGTTCGCTTTAAGAATGCCTAAATAGAGAGAGCCTTCAAAGGTGCGGACAGAAGCTGGCCATGTTGCAAGGAGGAAAAAAAGAAATGTTTGCTAGGGATATTGGGATTGATTTAGGAACAGCCAACGTGCTAATCCACGTTAAAGGCCGCGGTATTGTGCTGAATGAACCATCGGTAGTGGCAATTGACCGAAATACAAACAAGGTGCTGGCCGTAGGAGAAGAAGCACGCCGCATGGTTGGTCGTACGCCGGGGAACATCGTGGCAATCCGACCGCTAAAAGACGGGGTTATTGCCGACTTTGATGTAACAGAAGCGATGCTGAAGCATTTTATCAACAAATTGAATGTTAAAGGCTTCTTATCAAAGCCGCGCATTCTGATCTGCTGCCCGACAAATGTGACAGGTGTTGAACAGAAAGCGATCAAGGAAGCGGCTGAAAAAAGCGGCGGCAAAAAGATTTACCTCGAAGAAGAGCCAAAGGTTGCAGCTATCGGAGCAGGCATGGACATCTTCCAGCCGAGCGGTAACATGGTTGTCGATATCGGCGGCGGAACAACGGATGTCGCGGTATTATCAATGGGAGACATTGTGACGTCTTCATCCATAAAAATGGCCGGAGATAAGTTTGACAACGAAATTCTTCAATACATCAAAAAAGAGTACAAGCTTTTAATCGGCGAAAGAACAGCTGAAAACATTAAAGTAACGATTGGGACTGTATTCCCTGGCGGCAAAAACGAAGAAATGGAAATCCGCGGCCGCGACATGGTGTCAGGTCTTCCAAGAACCATTACAGTTCGGTCAGAGGAAGTTCAGGGTGCTTTGGCAGAATCCGTTGATGTCATCATCCAGGCTGCTAAAAGCGTGCTGGAACGCACACCGCCTGAATTGTCTGCAGACATCATTGACCGCGGGGTAATTTTAACAGGAGGCGGCGCACTTCTTCACGGAATCGACCAGCTTCTGGCGGAAGAGCTGAAAGTCCCTGTCTTAATTGCCGAAAATCCGATGGATTGCGTAGCTGTCGGAACTGGCATTATGCTTGATAATATTGATAAGCTTCCGAAGAAGAAGCTTGTATAACTTAGGGACCCGCCATTGGCGGGTTTTTCTTTTAGGCTCATCTGAAAGGTTTTATCTGTAAACATTTTTCCATTTCAGCCGATGAAAAAAAGGTACAGCTTTTTTCAAAATCTGACTCCATTCTTCAAATTTTTAATGTTTATTGTCGGAAAGTTTTTTATAATAGAGCTAGAAAAGATTGTTCGGAATAAATAGAGGTGAAAAAGATGTTTAGGGGTTTCTACACGGCTGCTTCCGGAATGCTTGCACAGCAGCGGAGAACGGAAGTACTGACAAATAATATGGCGAATGCTAATACACTCGGCTTTAAAGCAGATCAGACGAGCCTGAGGTCTTTTCCGGAAATGCTTCTCAAGCGCATGGGCCAGCAGACCGTGCCGACTGAAAATGGACTAAACTTTCCTTTTAATAATGAAGTCGGCAGACTGACTACGGGGGTTTATATGCAGGAGACGCTTCCGTCCTTCATGCAGGGAGATATGAAGGAAACTGGCCTCGGTACTGACCTGGCATTGCTGGATCTTAATTTGCCGGTGAATCCGGAAACAGGCTTAAGAGGGACTGTTTTTTATAACGCAGCTGGAAACGACGGCGAACCCCGCTATACGAGGAATGGGAATTTTACCATCGATGCCGGGGGCTATTTAACGACAGCAGGCGGATTATATATTTTAGATGATGCGGGTGAGCGGATTCAGCTCTCCAGTGACCGTTTAACAGTAAGTGAAGATGGTGTGATTACCGGTGAGGCGGGTGAAACAGCCAGACTAGGCATCACTTTTGCCCAAAATCCCGAAAGTCTGAGAAAAGAAGGCGACGGACTTTATGCAGCGACAGAAGAGAGCATCCTCGAAAATGCCTATAATGCACAGAATGTCCAATTCAAGCTTCAGCAGGGTTTTTTGGAGCGTTCCAATGTGGATGCTTCCCGTACAATGACGGATATGATGGCCGCCTATCGCTCTTTTGAAGCAAACCAAAAGGTTCTGCAGGCATATGACCGCAGTATGGAAAAAGCCGCAAATGAAATCGGGCGGATCGGGTAAAGACCTGCGGCAGACCCGCTAAGGGGGATAAACAATGAACAGAACGATGATCACGGCAACAAATACGCTCGCCCAGCTGCAGAAGCAGATGGATATTGTCAGCCATAATGTGGCCAACATTGATACAGCGGCCTTTAAAAGACGGGAAGCCAATTTTACTGATTTGCTTTTTCAGCAGTTCAATAATCAGCGGAATCCGGCTGCCGAGGCAGGAAGACTGACACCGGCAGGCATCAGGCAGGGCGTGGGCGCAAAGATGGCACAGTCCCAAATCGTCATGATGCAGGGTGCGTTAAAGGCAACAGACCGGCCGCTCGACTTTGCTATCACAAAGGAAGGCCAGTATTTCCGTGTGCTGGAGCAGACAGAAGATGGAGCAGAAGTGCGTTTTACCAGAGCAGGCGCTTTTTATTTAACACCGGTTTCAGATAATGAGACCATGCTTGTGACAGCGGACGGACTGCCGGTTCTTGATGAAAATAATAATTCGATTATAATAAATGGACAGGCTAAAAATTTTAAACTAACTGATACAGGGAGCTTTTTGGCAGAAGCATCCAATGGTGCCATCCAGGAATTCAATCTTGGAGTGGTTCTGATCAACAAGCCTCAATTCCTGGAGCAAAAAGGCGATAATCTTCTTGGCCTGCCGGATGGAATAGACGGCGAGGGGATTTTTACAGAGCTGAACGGTGCACTTCGCGGACAGATTGGAATGGCCCAGGGTTCCCTGGAACAGTCCAATGTGGATTTGTCCAAGGAAATGACAGAATTGATCAACCTCCAGCGGGCTTATCAGTTTCAGTCCAGATCCGTCTCCATGGCTGATCAAATGATGGGACTGGTCAATGGAATACGTTAGATAAAAAGGGGAAATAAAATGTCAGTAAACAACAGTAATCAAGAAGCAGTCAAGACGCGTGAACAACTGAAAAATGAACGCAGCAAAGATGAGTCACCGCGTAAAGGGCGGGTTCGCATCCGTCTCATTCCGATCTGGCTTCGGATTATTATTGTCGTGCTTTTAATTTTCCTGAGCGTTACGGCAGGAGCCGCGGTCGGGTATGGTGTCATTGGCGGCGGCGAAGTAAAGGATATTTTTTCAAAGTCCACCTGGATGCATATAGTTGAACTGGTGGAAAAAGAATAGAAAATGAAAAGGAGGGCTCAAAACCCTTCTTTTTTTGTTGGCACTTTGCGTATCATCAATTTTTTAGTAAAATAAATATAAGCTATTAGTATCTGGTACTAAATAATGCATGGGAGCGATACATATGAAATTAAATGTTGAAGAAATCAAAGAAATCATCCCTCACCGATATCCATTCCTGTTCGTGGATTCCATTGAAGAGCTTGAGCCTGGAAAAAGAGCTGTCGGCAAAAAAAATATAAGTGCCAACGAGGAAGTGTTCAATGGGCATTTCCCTAATTACAATGTATTCCCGGGATGCCTGACGCTTGAAGCCTGTGCGCAGACAGGTGCTGTGGCACTGCTGTCACTGGATGAATATAAAGGCAAACTCGCCTTTTTTGCCGGTGTGGAAAAATGCCGCTGGAAACGCCAGGTGCGGCCCGGCGATACACTCATCATGGAAGTCGAATTGCTCTCCGTCCGCAGAGGAATAGGAAAAGGCAAAGCCCGTGCGACCGTTGATGGCGAAGTCGCGATGGAAGCGGAAATTATGTTTGCGATTGAAAGATAAGAGTTGGTAATCCCGTACACAATGTGCGGGATTTTTTCTGTAAAAAAAGATGCAAGTTGTTTCGGTTTTTGGGAAATATAAAGGAAGACCAATGCAGCAGGTCAACAATACATCTTTTGAAAGGAGCTTTAACGATGAATAAAAAGCTTTTAACACTTATCGGAGGAACCGCTCTTTCCGCCATGCTACTGGCAGGCTGTGCTACTGACAACCAGGAGCCGCCGCCGGAAGATGATACAATCACTGAGGATAATAATGGTGATGTAAATGATGGCGATATGACGAATGATCTGAATGAAAACACAGATGGCAACGACATCAACACAGATGACGACGGCGACATGATGGAAGACAACAACGAGCCGGGCGAAGATGCTGTGGAAGATAAGCTTGATATGCAGGATGAGGATAATAAAGATCAGTAATAGTTAAGAAAAACTCCCGTCATGACTGAGCGGGAGTTTCTTTATTTTCCTTTTTAGCAGCAGCCAGGCGCGGCTTGCTTTGCATCTTATCCTTGAATTCGTCGAGGAGATTGTCGCCGATATAGCCCTTGTCCAAGAGGTCCTGAAGCAGTAATTCGGCGTAATCATTTTTCGTTCTTTTAAGTGATCCCTCAAAAAGGATGCTGATATGGTTTTCCAGTTCGCTGATAGAGGTAATTTTAGTTTGGAATGCGGCTGGATCGTTTTCTTTTTTGGTAATAACAACTTGGATGGTCAGCTCGTCCTTATCATCAGCGCGCTTTTTGAAATACTCAAGATAGGATTTATCAATAAATGCCTCCAGAAGCCAGCTGCTCTTCTCATCTTCTTTATTGATAATCAATCCATCATCCAATTCAATATCAATCAGGCCATTTTCTTCCACCAATTGCAGAGAAACAAGTTTAAATGTTTTCATGGCTTACCTCCATCTCTAAAATAAGTTGTTTATAAAAAATTATAACACAGCCCAAACTGAAAGCGAATTTGACAGTTTGTCGAATTTTCTTTTTATAAATGCTGAAAATCGCATTTTCGAGGCAGTTTTTTGCAGAAAAGGGGCGGAAAATTAAATTTTAACGGTGTTTTTGCCGAAAAAGCACTGAGAAAACACATTTTCGCTTTTTTACATAGTGAAGAAGTTCCCGCTATGATAAGGCTATCAAAGAGAGGAGATGAATACCATGATCAATCAAGTGACCCTGGTCGGAAGGCTGACAAAGGATCCTGAGCTGAAAAGGACACAGGAGGGAATTCCGGTAACAAATGTGACACTGGCAGTTAACCGCCAGTACCGCAACCACAAGGGTGAAATCGATGCAGATTTTGTGCAGTGCACTTTATGGAAGAAAACGGCTGAGAATACATCTCAGTATTGCCGGAAAGGAACCCTGATTGGAGTAACCGGGCGAATCCAGACAAGGCATTATGATAATCAGGAAAAGAAGCGCATTTACGTAACAGAGGTAGTAGCGGAATCCGTCCGTTTTCTTGAACGGAAGAAGACAGAGGACATTTCGGTGACTGTAACCAAGGAGGAGCTTCCGTTTTGAATGAAGTGTCTGACAGAGAAAAGGCAATGGAATATATGCTCGAAAGCCTCATCAAAATGCTCGGAAAATCAAACCACAAAGTCGATGATCTGAACAAACGAGTCCTCCAGCTTGAATCGCTCATCCGTGAAACGGTCATGCAAAACAGCCATACACAAAAGCTTCAAACAGCTAAACGCTTCTCCATCATGAATTGACGGCATCCCCCATCCAGCTGTCCACACATTTTCCTTCCATATAGAGAATCAATCATATCCCCAAAACCTCCCCAAATTGGAACCCGGTACTCGTGTGCCGGGTTATTTTTATGGTGGTGGGTTCATGGCGCCCATATCCATCTGTTGTTCCCAACTTTGAGTCCGAAGTAGTCCAAGGTTCGGACACAGCGGCAGGGGTTTACGCATTTTGAGTCCGAAAAAGGCCGAAGTTCAGACTCAGTGCCAGGAATAACCTAAAATTCCTTCAATGCATGAATGTTGTTCTTAATCATTCTCACAGCGAGGGCTTTTTTCTTTTCGTTAAAGGTGTATATATCCAGGAGGGCTTTTTTCAGGTCCGGATAATGGCTGATGATCTCCCGGATCATTTCCATATCCTTATCATCCGGGTTTTCTTTTAAAACGGACTTGTCCGCCGCTGAGTAGGAGGACGGGCTCTCCAATTCATCAGTCAATAAGGTCTTATTCACTTTATATACTTCTGCCATTTGTACGAGGGTTTGGTAAGTGGGGGTGACCTTGCCTGTTTCGTATTTGCTGATGGTTGAGCGATCCACTTTCAGCATTTCTGCTGCAAAATCCTGAGTCCACTTTCGGTCTGTTCTTAACTTTTTCAGTATTTCAGGTAAAGACATCCTTTTTCACCGCCGTTTGCTTTCTTTCTTTTAACTTAGCGGGAATAAAGTGTAAAAAGGCTGTTTGTGAATGGTGGTCACACTAATAAACGTGATTATTATTCACGGATAATAAATACTGCTGTATAGGTATTAAGTACCAGGGAGGATTTTTACGGAATATGTCGAATATGTTTTTTGAAAATAATAAAAAGGAGGGGATTTAGTGGGTAAAGGAGATAAAACCGGGTACCTGTATTTTCAAACAGAAAATAAAAATCTAAATACTAATCATCAGCCAAGCTTCTTTGATGCGCTTCAGCTCATTAAGCTCCAGAATAATAAATCCTATCAAAGAATTCCTCTTAGAAGCCATACTTCACTTATGTTCAACGATACGGAACGAACTATTCACTACAAGTTTAACTTCTTATTAAGTCAGGTGGCAATTAACGCCGGGGACAAGAAACCTACATACCAGCTGCTATCCTGTTTCATTATAAAGGAAGGAAGCAAAGTCACTTTCCTGACGCAAATGCCCAATAAGCCGGAATATGCGAAAATAGAAGAACAGCCTTCAAGCCTTTATGCATATCAAGGACTTGAAGACTGAACCATTTTTATGTCAGGTGAACCAGATCCCGCAGCTCATCTGTTGAAAGCTCGGTAATCCAGTTCTCGCTCGTAATGATCTGGTCATTAAGGGATTGCTTTTTTTCAAGCATAGCATCTATTTTTTCCTCGAGTGTACCGGTGGCAATCATTTTATGCACATGAACAAAGCGATTTTGCCCAATCCGGTAGGCGCGGTCAGTCGCCTGATTTTCCACAGCAGGATTCCACCAGCGGTCATAATGGATAACATGGTTTGCTGCCGTCAGATTCAAACCGGTTCCGCCGGCTTTAAGAGACAGCAGGAATACCGGGAACTCATGATTCTGAAAACGGCTGATCATAGAATCCCGCTCCTGCTTTGGCACGCTTCCGTTTAAAAACGGCACGTCGAATCCGAATTGTTTTTTCAGCAGGCGGGCGATTATATTCCCCATTTCGATATATTGGGTAAAAATCAGGCAGCTTTCGCCCTGTTCATGAACAGCACCGACGAGTTCGCTTAATTTCTCAAGCTTTACAGAACGCTCAAGGACATGCTTAGGCTTCTCTTCTTTTAAATAAAGGGCCGGATGGTTGCACAGCTGCTTTAAGCGGCTTAATAACTGCAGAATCAGGCCTTTGCGCTCAAACCCGGAAAGCTTTTCGATCTGTGCGAATGTATCCTGGACAAGCTGCTCATATAGGGAAGCCTGTTCAGCAGTCAGCGGACAATACTCCTTCTGCTCAAGCTTATCAGGCAGGTTCAGGGCCACATCGTCATCCTTCTTCGTGCGGCGGAGCAGGAAGGGGCGAATATAGGCCTGCAGCTGCTTAACTTTATTTTTGTCGTCATCCTTCTCAATCGGCAGAACATAGCGCTTTTGGAACTGACCGAGACTGCCAAGATAGCCGTGGTTCGTGAAGTCAAAAATGGACCAGAGTTCGGTCAAACGGTTTTCCATCGGCGTGCCGGTGAGAGCAATATGATGCTTGCCCTTTAACTTCCTGACAGCCCTCGATTGTTTTGTCTGGGCATTTTTAATATTTTGGGCTTCATCAATCGAAATGGAGCTCCACTGGATTGCTTCAAAATCCTCCAGATCCATATGGGTTAGTCCATAGGAGGTCAGCACAATATCAGACTCCATTACTTTTTCAGAAAAGCTTTCTCCCTTCAGGCGGTTGGATCCGTAATGGAGATATACGCTCATGCCGGGGGCAAAGCGCTCGATTTCCTTTTGCCAGTTGCCGAGGACAGATGTAGGGCACACGATGAGAGATGGGCCGCTGTCTTCCTCTTTTTTAACTTTTAAAAGATAGGAGATCAGCTGAATCGTTTTTCCAAGACCCATATCATCTGCCAAAATGGCGCCGAAACCATAGCGGCGCAAAAACAGCAGCCAGCTCATCCCGAGCTTCTGGTAAGGGCGGAGATCACCCTTGAAGCTTGCCGGGACCTCTTCAAGCGGAAGGTTTTTAATATCGCGGAGCTGCTTCACCATCTGTTTCCATTGGCGGTTAAGCTCGATCTGAATCCGGGCAAATGTTTTAGGATTATCCAGATCATCTTCCTGCGGGCTCCCGTCAGCCATAAGCTCCTGCTCAATCAAATCGCGGACATGCAAACCTTCTTTTTCCGCTTTCTTCATTAAATCCTGGATATGGCGGACGAAGTGGGGGTCCAGCTTAATCCAGCGCCCGCGAACGTATACGAGCCGTCTTTTTTCCTCTACCATGCCCCGGAATTCTTCCTCTGTTAAGTCAACGCCATTCATGCTGAAGCGCCAATCATAATCCAGCATGGACTGCAGCCCGACAAACGAGGGGCGATGGCCTCCTGTTCCTTTCACTTTTGCTTTTACCTTGAGGCTTGCGTTCTTCATTGCCTGCCACCAGGATGGAAGCAGAATTTCCACGCCAAGTGCCAGCATGGTTTCGCTAGCCTCTGTCAGAAAAGTCCAGGCTTCATCTTCCGTCAGCATAGTCGAAATCTCGCCAGGCTTACCTTCAAGCCAAGGGAAAAGCTCCAGCCAGCGCTGGATTTCTTTTTCAATTGAGTCCTCATAATCATGCCAGTCATGCGGATAATTCGAATAATCCTTGTAGTCGGCAAATACATCCGGGTTCTTTTTTTCGCGCAGAAAAATCGTCAAATCCCAGCTGGTATCGATATCGCCGGGTTCTTCCAGCTTAAGTCCGATTGAAAAAGGAGCTTCATTTGCTTTGACCCCGATCCATTCCTGCCAGCTTTCTTCATCAAAATAAGCTGCAAGGTCACGCGGTGAGAGATGCTCACTCCGCAAAGCTTCAAGCTTCTCACCGAACTGTGATTTTGCGTCCTGGTTTTGATTCATATAGCCATCAAGGGACAGGTGAAATAAATCCCCGATAAACTCCCTGACTGGAGAGCCCTCTACTGTCTGCTCCCAAAAGCTTGTGCCGAATTCGGTGATCACACTTTCCGGCAGTGCCCAGCGGAATTGATCCTGTTCCCAGGCGGCAAAGTCCGGCATCCATTCCTGGTCCACGATCGAGTCATAAAGAGCAGGAGAGGAGGCCAGCAGAATTTCTGCCGTTTCATCCCAGCTCCAATCAATCAAACGGTTGAATTGCTCTGCCGCAAACAGGGTAACCAGCTGCCATCCGCTTACAGAGATCCCTTTAATACCGTCTGCCTCTGCAGCATCAAGCATGCTTCCGAAAAAGCTTTCCCTGTGATGGTTAAAAAGAAGCGGCTTCCATTCCTTCGGAGAAAGCAGGCGCCCCTCTTCATCAACAGCAAAAATCAGGTAGCGGTCATTGTTTATTGGTTTCACTTTCACATGAAGAAATCTCGTTTTAAGCATCGATTAGCTTACCCCTTTTGCATTCTTCCTGAAAGGCGCGGAGACGTTTCGTTTTTTCAAGCAGCAATTCAAGAAAAAGCTGCCAGTCTTCCTGGCGTTTCAGCTTGTTGTACAGCGTGCGAAGCTTTTTCATTTTCCGGACTGCCTCGCGGTAATGATCTCTGTTTTTCATATTAATATGGCCTGTGATGGACTGATGATAAAGCGGCAGGAGGATGGAGGGCTCCTTTTTGCTGATTTCCCTGATCCGGTCCTTGCCAAGAGAATCAAGATCAAAGCCAATAAATGCCTGCAAGTCCGCCCATTTCATGAATTCACCTTTTTCGAAAAGCAGATATTCATAGTCACTGTAGCTGTACGGCAGCGTCTCCATCAATGCTTTCTCGTATAAATCCATTTTGCTGCTCTCCAGGCAATATGGAGAAATAGCTTTTATGGACATCCGGGTAAAATCCATGCAGACGTAATAGTCATCGGATTCTTTCAGATAATCACGTAATTTATGGATAAATGCTTCTGCATACGGCCCCATTCGGTTCCAGTCCTTATTGGCTGAAAAGTAATCGAGCCAGTAAAGCATGTAAGGTGTCATTAAGACATTTGGCACATTTAAAACACTAAGTGCCTGTTCATCATTTCGTTCAAGAATCTGAAGGTGCACATAGCCAGCCAATATCGGCAGGTTAGGCTCCTCTTCTATGGAGGATTTCAGGTTCTCGATCTCCGCTTCACGCCATTCTTTCTTTTTGAAAAAATGTGTCCATAGCAGCCGGTATAAATGTGTTCGTTCATATTCCATCCCAAAAGAACCGGTGATCAGTCCGGCAGAATCGTCCTTCAGCTTTTCGATAAATTGATCGAACGCGAACGGGAGGGAGTGCACCGACAGTTTATTCATGATCTGGGCGGAATCCTCCATCAGGGACTGATAGAGATGGCGGTAATAGCGGTCAATCAATTCCTCGCCATGGCCGTACTTCCTGCTCAGCGCCATCAGCTTTTTGAATGAAAAAACATAGCCGATCAGAAGGTAAAGAAGCTTCCATTCCTGCTCCACCGGTGCTCCCGCTTTCATGCGGCGCAGATACACATGGAAAAGCTCAGGCAGGACATAAGGACGGGGCTCTCCCTGTTTTTCCATCAGCTCGGTAAAGCTTTCGTCGAATGAAGCAGCCCAGAGATCATAATCCGCCTTCATCTGGCCGGACGATTTTAAAAGATCCTTCGCTTTTTGAAGTCCCCAATTCTTGGCGGTCTGCTTTTCCTTAATCGGCTTCCGCCACTCTTCAATCCACGTGGACACACTCCTGGCCTTGGAAAGAAGCTGCAGAAAGACCGCGGTCTGATGGCGGCAAAAACCTTCGGCCGGACAGGAACACTCACTTAAATGAATGTACTCAAGATCCAGTTCTACCTTTGCGGGAGTCACATCCTGTACGGTCGCCAACACCTTATCACCTTCAAAGCGAAGCTGATACACAAGCCCCTGCCGAAAAAGCATCAGCCCCTTCTGCACCAGGCGCGCATCCTCCTCATTCTCAGCCCGCAGCAGCCCCTTCAGCTCATTCGCTGCAAACTCCAAAGGCTCCAAAAACCGCTCCGGAATCATATTCATACCTCCTAATTGGTAACAGGCACCACCGAATTTTGTCGAATCTATTTAGAACAAGGCTCCCGTAAAACGGGTTAGTCGACCCTGTAAAGTACATTCCTTTATTATAACATTTAGGACAGCTGGAATGAAGGTGCGCACTGTTTCAAAAAAAGTTGAGGGAAGTTTTTAATGGGAATCGAGAGGGGGAAATTTTCGATTCCTTTTAAAGGAAATGGTATGATAAATTTAACGCTTTAATGGAACAGGGTGAAAAAATGACTGCCGTACAAGCTCGACAACAGGAATCAAATAAATATTCGCTGCAGGATGCAGGCTTCAAAAAAATGATGATTGCAATGACAAGTGCATCCATTTTAGTATTTGCCAATTTATACTTTGTGCAGCCGATTATGCCGCTGCTGGCAGATTCATTTGACGTCACATCTGCAGCAGCCGGTTTATCACTGTCTGCTGCTGTAGTTTCTATGATTTTCGGATTATTATTTTTCGGATTTCTGTCTGATCGAATCGGACGGGTTTCCATTATGAATTTCACACTTGTCTGCACCATGATTCCGCTGGTGCTATTGCCGATTGCACCTAACTTTGAAACCTTTCTGGTGCTTCGCTTCCTGCAGGGCTTTTGTATAGCGGGCCTGCCCGCAGCAGCCATCGCCTATTTAGGGGAGGAACTCGCTCCAGGCAGCATCAGCCTAGGCATCACCATGTATATTGCAGCGAATGCCATTGGTGGAATGGCCGGCCGCATCTTCGTCGGGTACATTGCAGATATGGCCAGCTGGCAGACTTCTGTCTACTGCCTGTTTGGATTATCCATTTTGCTATTCATCATTTATTTTATAACTCTGCCAAAATCTCATTATTTTAGTCCCAGTAAAAGATCTGTACAAAAAGACTTGTCAGGAATGGCCTCACATCTGAAAAATACGAAGCTTTTCCCTGCATTCGCGATGGGGATCCTCCTCCAATTCTCGTTTACAGGAGTATGGACGTACCTGGCCTTTTATCTGGAACAGGACCCCTTTAATCTCTCTGTAAAAAATATTTCTTTTACCTACCTGGCGTACAGCTTTGGTATAGTAGGCTCCATTCTGGGCGGAAGGTTATCCTCTTATTTCAGGCAAACCACACTGGTTTCGGTTGGAACTGTCATTTTAATAGGAGGGACCTTGCTTACAAATGTGCAATCCTTATCGGTAATTGTGATAGGCCTATGCCTGACCTGTCTGGGGTTCTTTGTGGCGCATTCACTAATGGCGGCTATTGTAAATGAGCGCGCTGCCCATCACAAAGCCGGTGCCTCGAGCCTCTATCTCGTAAGCTATTATCTTGGAGTCGCAACCGGTGGGACGCTTGCCGGTCTGGTATGGCAGACCGGAGGCTGGACGGGGATTACCGTGGTTTCCTTTGGACTGCTTCCGGTGGTGGTGTGGCTTTCAGGACTTAAAAGGCTAAGTAAAAAATCAGTAAGATAAAAATAGAACGTTACTATATTAATGCATTGTATTTATATCCCTTTTTTCATGACAGCTAGGTAAAGTCCTATTTCTGTCTCAGGAAAGGGATTTTTTTTTGAGTATTCCTTCTTATGATACTTGGCTAGAGAATTTGTAAAGAAAAATTACTAAATTGTCATAATTTTTTTACATATTACTCAGAAATAGTTCTTCAAAGCCGCATTTAACTCATGTAAATTGGCATGAAAATTGCAAATTACTTACATAACAATAAATTTAATGCTTAGGAGTGGCGGCTATGGCACAAGAGTTTCATCCATTATTAAAAGGTGCAATTGAATTACATGTTCATAGTTCACCAAGTTTGTTTCCAAGGAAGCAAACCGACTGGGAACTAATAGAGGATATAAAAAGGGCTGAGATGGCGGGCGTGGTTTTAAAGGCACATGAAGCTCAGACAATTGACCGGGCAAGTTTAATCAGAGAAAAAGAGCCCGGAGTTCATGTTTACGGGGGGCTGGTGTGCAATTATTTTACAGGAGGCTTGTCTCCAACCGCAGTAGACGCAGCAATCCGATTAGGTGCAAAAATCATTTGGATGCCTACTTTTTCTGCTGAAGAGCATCAAAGGTATTTTGGTAAAAAGAAAACCAAATTCTTTAATAGTAAGCGTTCAATGACACATCCTGGTTCCGGGATTGAAATCTGGGATGAACACAAAAAACTCCTGCCGGAAGTATATGAAATCTTAGAACTGGTTGCAGAGGCGGATATTGTGCTTGCCACGGGACATTTGGCTGCTGAGGAAGTGCTTGTATTAGTGGAGGCAGCTATTGAGAAAGATGTTGAGAAAATCTTAATTCAGCATACAGATTTAGGTATTGCCAGAGTGCCTTTTGAATTAGAAAAGGAATTAGTGAAAAAAGGGTGCATCCTGGAAAAATGTTATTTAGCATGCAGTGAAGACTTTAACGATATTTCCCCGGAGGAAATGGCTGAGAGCATTAAAGTTCTTGGAGCTGATTCCTGTGTAATGGTGACAGATTACGGACAGCGGCATAATATTGCCCCTGTTAAAGCTTTAAGCAACTTTATAGAAGACATGCTGAAATATGGAATAACAGAGGATGAGATTACGAAAATGGTTTGTGACAACCCTAAGATGCTGCTGGGGATTTAGAAAGGGTGAAAAAATTGGAAGATGCTGCAGTTAGAGAAATTGAGAGAGTTATTCCTGCTGACCGTATTCTCACCAGTCTTGAAGAACTATATTCATATAGTTATGATGCTTCTTTTGGTGAATATTTGCCCCAATTGGCCATCCAGCCTGAAAGTGCGATTGAAATAAGTAAAATTATGAAGATAGCAAACAAACATAAAATCCCAGTCTATCCAAGAGGGGCGGCGACATCCTTAAGCGGGGGTCCGCTGCCTGTTGAAGGTGGAATTGTACTGGATATGACACGAATGAATAAAAAACTAATCATTGATGGAGAGAACTTATTAGCCATTGTTTCTCCCGGGGTCATTACTGGTGAGATTCATTACCAGGCAGAAAAGGAAGGACTGTTTTATCCTCCGGACCCGAGCAGTTCAAAAGTGTCCACTATTGGCGGGAATTTATTAGAAAATTCAAGTGGGCCGAAGGGACTGAAGTACGGGACTACTAAGGAATATGTGATCGGATTGGAAATCGTTACACCCGAAGGGGAAATTGTCCGGACAGGCGGGAAAACGGTAAAGAATGTCACCGGCTATGATTTAACAAGATTAATTGTTGGATCTGAAGGAACCCTGGCGATTGTAACGGAAGCGACATTGCGGTTAATTCCAAAACCGAAAGCGCGCAAGACTTTATTAGCTACATTTAGCAGATTAGTTGACTCAGGATACGCCATAACGAAAATTTTGTCTTCAGGAATTATGCCGGCAGCCATGGAATTAATGGATAACGCATGTATAAGGGCCGTTGAGAATTTTAGTCCGTGCGGGCTTCCTTTAAATGCCGAAGCACTTGTCATTATCGAAGTGGATGGACATCCCTTGGCTATAAATGAGGAAATTGAAAAATGTGAAAAGATTTGCTGGCAAGTGGGGGCAGCTGCTGTTAGAACGGCCAGAACAGAAGAGGAAAGAGAAGAAATTTGGAAAGCTCGCCGAATGGTTTCCCCTGCCATCACACAAATGGGGCCGACTAAAATTTCTGAGGACGCTACTGTTCCTCGAAGCCAAATCCCTGCCATGATGGAGAAATTAAGCCAAATCCGAAAAAAGTACGAATTAAACTTGGTGGTTTTTGGTCATGCAGGCGATGGGAATTTACATCCCAATATCATTACGGATAAACGAAATATCGAAGAAATGAAACGAGCTGAAAATGCGGTAAGTGAAATTTTTGAAGCTGCTGTTTCACTCGGAGGAACGCTATCTGGCGAGCATGGAATAGGGACGCTTAAAGCCCCATATATGGAAATGGAGCTTGGGGAAGCAGGCCTTGATCTCATGACAAAAGTAAAAAACGCCTGGGACCCTAACAATATATTAAATCCGGGAAAGATCTTTCCAAAAGCGGGGCAAACAAAGGTGGTGCTGGTGTAACATGAATGCTCCATTGAAGAAAACGGAAGCTGTGAGTGAAGCCAATAAATCTATACATTCGCTTTCTCTCATTTCAAAAAAGGGAAACCGGTTATACGATCTGGCCTATGAAGCCACTAATCAGTGTATCCAGTGCGGATATTGTCTGCCTGCTTGTCCAACATACAAATCAATGGGAAAAGAGTCCGCATCACCAAGGGGGAGAATCAACCTCGTCAAGATGGCAGCCGAAGGGAAAATAGATATTTCAAGCCACTTATCTGAACCTATTGATTTATGCCTGGGCTGCCGGGCCTGTGAAGTGGCCTGCCCTGTGGGCGTGCCGTATGGGCATATATTAGAAACAGCAAAAGATGTCATTGCAGAGGACCAAAAGAACAATGATGCTGGAGCAATGAACGATAAACTTAAACATCTCGTCTTATCTCAAGTGTTTCCGTATCCAAAGCGGATGAGGATTATAGGAAACCTAACGTGGTTTTATCAAAAGTCCGGAATCAGAAAAATGGTGAAAAAAACAAGGTTATTGCACAAGATTTCTGAACCGCTGGCTCAAATGGAAAACGTGCTGCCGCCTGTAGAGTCTCCCTTAAAGAGAAGCAAATTAGGAACCATTATTCCCTCCAAGGGTCCCAAAAAAGCAAGGGTTGCATTTTTTACAGGCTGTATTTCGGATGCCTTGCTCAACAGAACGAATAGATTATCAATCGAGCTCCTAACAGCAGCCGGCTGTGAAGTAATGATTCCGAAATCGCAAAAATGCTGTGGTGCTCTTCACGCCCATCAAGGAATGATTGAAGGTGCAAAGGAGCTGGCAAAGCAAAATATTTCCGCTTTTGAGGAATCGGAATGCCAGTACTATATTAATAATGCCGGTGGCTGCGGAGCTCTTCTTAAGGAATATAAAGATCTTATGAAACATGATGAAGAATGGACTGAACGGGCAGAAAGATTCTCCCGTGCCTCCAGGGATATTAGTGAAGTCCTGGTGGAATTTGGTCCTCTTCCTTTTATAAAGGAATGGAACGGTGTGATCACATATCAGGATTCATGCCATCTAAGGAATGTCCAAAGTGTGCATGAGCAGCCTAGGAAATTATTGAAATCTGTACCAGGCGCTGATTTTGTAGAGCTTCCTGGCAGTGATAAATGCTGTGCCTCAGGCGGTATATATAATCTTCTCCATTTTGAGGAGTCCATGAAAATCCTTGATGAAAAAATGGAGAATATAAAAGAAACGAAAGCGGCAACCGTTGTCACAACCAACCCAGGATGCCTTTTGCAGATGCGTCTTGGAATCGAACGGGCGGGATGCAGCGGCCAAGTGCAGGGAGTCCACCTAGTAGACATACTGGCAGAGGCATGCGGAATTTCTTAAAGACTGTCTGTACCTTCCTAATGGAAAAGGAGAACGATTATGAAAATAGGAATAGCCCAAGTTGCTCCTCATTTTGGAAATATTCAAGCCAATTTAGCACTCATGCTGGAAATAATGCATGAGAATACCGGGAAAGCAGACTTACTCGTTTTCCCAGAGTTATCTTTAACAGGATATGATCTCAAAGATCGGCTATTTGATGTAGCGCTGACAACAGATTCAAAGGAAATATTGCGAATTTGCGAGGCTTCTGCAGCTACAGGTGTAAATGTTGTATTCGGTTTTGTTGAAAAGGGGAAGGGCGAGCTAATTTATAATTCAGCAATGATGATTCAAAATGGAAAGATTACCTCTATTCAAAGAAAAATCTACCCAACTAATTACGGTGTCTTTGAAGAAGCAAAATACTTTGCAAAAGGAAAAAAAGTAAACTTGGATCAAGTAGGTTCTTTTATTTCCAGCATGCTGATCTGCAATGATGTATGGCATCCGTCATTGCCCCATATTGCTGCACACCACCACACTTCTCTATTGATTGCTTTAATTAATAGTCCGGAAGGAGGCCTCGGCAGTGACTATTCCAGTTCTGCAGGCTGGGAGAGGGTAGGCCAGTTTTACGCAAGCGTTTATGGGTGCTATGTAGCATTGGTAAACCGCGTAGGGAATGAGAACGGCATTATGTTTTATGGAAATTCAAAAGTGATTAATCCATACGGTGAAGTCATTTTACACTGCCCTTACGGAGATCCAGCTGTTCAAATATGTGAAATTGATTATAATGCGGTAAAAGAAGTACGGAAGCTATTACCTATAATGAGAGATGAAGATGTTCATATTACATTAAAACATTTTACAGAGATTGCGGATCAGGATTTCGTTTAAAATTAGAACCCTTGCATGCAAAGTAATGGATCAATAACCAATACTTATAGCAAGGGTGTTTTTGTTTCTTTTATTTTACTATAATAGTATCCATAAGAATTTTCTAAATAATCAATCTCAGGGCAACTTTGACAGGGGAAATTTTTTTGAAAAAATTATTGCAATCCAGGATCACAAAAAGGTATGTATTTATGACCTTTATCGTCGTCTTTGGTTCACTGGCCTCCATTTATTTTGTGACCATGAATGTATTAAATGATTCTGTGCGTTCGGAAATTGAATACAGAAATGAATTATTGTCAAAGACCATCAGCACGAAAACAAGTTTTATGTTTGACAAAATGATCAACGATATCCGTGTTATTTCTGAGTTCGTTCTTAGTAATTCTAAAGAGAATACATATTTTTACCAGAATGAAATGGAGAGGCTCGTTTCTGAAAATCCTCTATATTTATTTATTGACGTCTTGGATGAATCGGGTAACTCAATTACCACGATACCAAATGTAAAAAAGTCTGCTCCAGAAGACGTTAATAAGATTTTAGAGAGATTAAAATGGGCCAAGACGTTTTACATATCAAATCTGCTTACCCTCGATGATGGCCGGAAAACAATCGGGATCGCTTTTCCAGTCCTTGATGATGGGGGACAGTATCAGGGTGCCATACTTGCTTATGTTAACCTTAATATCCTCTCAGAGTATCTTTCAGAGGGAAAGATAGGTTCAAAGGGACAAAATATTTTAATAGATCGAAATCAAACAATCATTGCACATACTAAAGAACAGTTAATTGGTGAGACGCTCAAAGATCATGAACTTGGTCAAATGCTCAGCAACTATCGAATCGGTATATGGGAAGGGTTATTGTTTAAAGAATTTATGCTCGCTTCCTATAGGCCGATTACATTAGGTGGATTGGGTCTTATAATTTGTGAATCTATCGATCAGGCAATGGAGCCTGCAAGACAGGTACAGGTGCTTTTGTTTAAAGGATTTATTATTGTCGTGTTTCTTACTTATTTATTGACATTGTTCGGAGCATTTCGATTCATAAAGCCGATAACGAATTTAACGAATCAGGCAAAGGAATATTCAGATGGGAAAAGAACTGACTTTGAGCTTCTCCATACGGGTGATGAACTTGAAAACCTTACAAAAACGATGGCAAGCATGGCATTAGAATTAAAAAATAAAGAAAGACATTTGTTCTATATATTAGAATCGATACCATATGGAATCATTACGATTAACAAGGATGGAAGGATTGTTACCTTTAATAAAGGGGCGGAGGAATTATCGGGATTTTCCAGAACTGAGGCCATTGGCAAGTATATTATTGATCTTCCCCTGAAAAAGAATGAAGCTGATTTCCTGTCATGGAGAACCATAAAAGAAGGAAAAGAAATTAATGAACAGGAAAGCTACATATATGATAAGGACGGCAGAAAGCATGATGTCCGTATATATTCTTCTTTATTTAGCGGGGAAGACCAGAATATTCTTGGATCTATCCTTATTCTAAGAGATGTAAGTGATATGAAGAAAATGGAGGAATATTTAAAGCAAAGTGAAAAGCTGGCTTCCCTTGGACAGATGACTGCAGGCATTGCCCATGAAATTAAAAACCCTTTAAGCATTATTCAAGCAGCTGCGGAAGCAATCCAGCTGGACACGCAAGATCCTTCCTTTATTCAGGAAATGACAGAAGATATATTAGAAACAACGGATCGATTAAATCAATTGTTAACTGATTTCCTGAATTTATCCAGGGGAGAATCTGAAGATGAGCTGGAAAAAGTAGACTTAGCTGCTGTATTGGATGAATTATTAGGACTTCTGAAAAACAATTTTGCTGAGCAGAATATAACGGTTTCAAAATTTTTTACTGCTGAAGAAGCATTTGTGCAGGCAACCGCAGGGAAACTAAGTCAAGTGTTTTTAAATATTATCATTAATAGTCTTCACGCTATGGATAAAGGAGGCCAATTAACTGTTCGTATATTGGATAATGATTCGGATTGGTTAGTTGAAATAAAAGATAATGGTTTAGGCATTCCTGAAAGTGAAATCAAGTGGATATTTAATCCGTTCTTTAC
The DNA here is from genome assembly GCF_010628845.1 of Bacillus sp. 22-7. Lineage (NCBI taxonomy): Bacteria > Bacillati > Bacillota > Bacilli > Caryophanales > Bacillaceae > Bacillus > Bacillus sp. 22-7. The sequence goes on from NZ_NJQY01000012.1 coordinate 47,244, forward strand.
AACGAAGAAAGAAGGCACTGGATTAGGATTATCAATAGCTTATGAAATCACAACCCAACTTGGCGGGACCATTCAGGCAAATTCAGATATAAGCGGTACCGTATTACGCGTTCAATTGCCAAAGTTTAATGAAGAAAGGTGGGCTTAGAAGCATGAAAAATATTTTACTAGTTGATGATGAATCGAAAATATTGAAAATCCTAAAATCTTCATTAGCCAAGCAAGGGTACAATGTGTATACAGCAGCAAACGGACAAGAGGCCCGAAATAAAATCGCAGATACTAATGCCGATCTCGTTTTTTTGGACTTGAAGCTGCCGGATGCCTCGGGTTTAGAACTTTTACAGGAATTTACCGGACTATATCCTAACAAGATCTATATCATGATGACTGCTTTTGGGAATATCGATAATGCTGTATCTGCCATGAAGGCGGGAGCATTTGATTATATGGTCAAGCCTGTAAAATTAAATGAACTGATCGTTACAATTGAAAAGGCTTTTGAGTTTTTGGGTGTAAAAGAAGAAAATAAAAAATTGAAAGAACAGCTTCTTCATACTGAAGTTCATGGAGAACTCGTAGCTAATAGCAGTCCCATGAAAAATATTCTTAGGCTGGTAGAGAGGGTTTCAGCAACAGAAGCAAACATCCTCATTCAAGGCGAGAGCGGAACAGGGAAAACAAAGATCGCAAAAATGATCCATAAGCTGAGTGAAAGGAAACATGCACCCTTTATTCCCATAAATTGTGCAGCGATTCCTGAACAATTGCTGGAAAGTGAGCTTTTTGGCCATGAAAAAGGCTCATTTACTGGAGCGGTATCGAGCCGAAAAGGGAAATTTGAATCTGCAAATGGCGGAACGATTTTTTTAGATGAAATTGGTGAAATTTCACCGTCTTTTCAAGCTAAACTCCTGCAGGTAACACAAGATAAAACCTTCATGCGTATCGGAAGCGATAAATTAAGCAAGGTCGACATCCGAATTATTTGTGCTACAAATCGCGATCTAAAGAAACTGGTAGAACAGGGGAGCTTCAGGGAAGACTTATATTATCGATTAAACATAGTGGATATATATATTCCATCCCTTAAGGAGCGAAAAGAGGATATTCCCCTTTTAGTAGAAAATTTTCTTGAAAAGTATCGGAGCAAGCACCAAAAAGATTATAAGACAACCAGGGAATTAATGGGCCATTTAATGAATTACGGATGGCCGGGAAATGTCCGTGAGCTTGAAAATGCAATTGAACGTGCGGTTGTATTATGTGAAGGGGATTTGATTACAATCGAAGATTTTCCAAGGGAGATTCGCGAAATCAAAAATGAAAATCCCAATGATATGATTAAAATAGAAGATAGTGCTTCATTACCGGAAATTATGGACGAAATCGAGAAAAAATATATTTTGAAGGCACTTGATGAATCACTTGGACAGCCAGCAAAAGCGGCAAGAAAGCTTGGGATCTCCAGACAAAGCCTTTTATATAAAATGAACAAGTATTTTTCGGAGACTATATGACTTCGCTTGGGCTGCTAGCAGATATTGTTAGCAGCCTTTTTGCGGCACAGGTGAATTGTGTAAATATTTTTTTACACAATAGGAGGATATCTTTACAAATTATTTAGAAAATTCAATAAAATAGAGGAACTTAAGTTGGCACAGAACTTGCTAGATATATAAGTAAAATATTTAAGGGGGGAGAATTTGGAGATTCTAGAATTTGTCCAAGCGAACTGGCCGGAGATTTTAGAGATGACCCTGGAGCATATCGAATTAGTGGGGCTTGCAGTAGGCATCGCAATCATTACAGGTGTTCCTTTTGGGATTTATATTTCACAGAAAGAGAGTTTAGCAAGTCTCGTTCTGGCAGTGGCAGGAATTATAATGACTATACCTAGTATTGCATTGTTTGGGATTATGATCCCTATTTTCTCACTAATTAATCAGGGAATAGGATTTTTGCCAGCAATAGTTGCTTTAATCTTGTATTCACAGCTGCCTATAATTCGAAACACATATATTGCGATAAAAAATGTGGATCCGAATGTAAGAGATGCAGCAATCGGAATGGGAATGACAACCTTTCAGAGACTACTAAAGGTGGAGCTTCCTCTGGCATTTCCTGTCATAATGGCTGGTGTGCGGATGGCGATCGTATTGACGATTGGAATCGGCGCAATAGCGGCTTACATTGGAGCAGGAGGCCTGGGCGGTTATATAGCTCGGGGTATATCAACAAGTTATGCAGTCATGATTCAGGTAGGGGCAATATCAGTTTCTATTTTAGCTATTTCAATTGATGTTTTGTTAGGGAAACTTCAGAAAAGATTTTCGTCTGTGTAAGTATCAAATCTTAAAAGCATAATAGACTGTGAGATTTATGAAAGAAGGTGAAGTAAAATGATTGAATTTCAGAATGTAACGAAGATTTATGAAAGCGATGACAAAAAGGTAACAGCTGTCAATAACATAAACTTTCATGTTGAACCAGGAGAAATCTGTGTATTTCTTGGTCCTTCAGGATGTGGAAAAACAACGCTGCTCAGGATGGTGAATCGTTTAATTCCTATTACAAGCGGAAGTATCGAGGTTGAAGGGAAAAACATCAATTCCATGGATATCATCAAACTTCGAAGGTCCATTGGATACGTAATCCAGCACAATGGACTGTTTCCGAACATGACGATTGAAGACAATATTAATGTTGTTCCCAAGATGCTGGGATGGGATCAAAATCGAATGAAAAATCGTTACAATGAGCTAATGGAAATGATGGGTTTAGACCCGGGACAGTTTCAAAAGCGTTACCCTTATGAATTATCGGGCGGCCAGCAGCAGCGAATTGGGATTGCCAGGGCATTGGCTGCTGATCCCCCTGTTATGCTGATGGATGAACCTTTTGGAGCACTTGATCCTGTCATTCGTGACCGTTTACAGAATGAATTTTTGCGGATTCAGAAGGAAATGAAGAAAACGATTCTATTTGTCAGCCATGATATAGATGAGGCGATTAAATTGGGCGACAAAGTAGCCATCTTTGATACCGGAAAATTAATGCAAATTGGCACGCCTGATGAAATTCTGTCTAATCCGAAGAACGACTTTGTTCGTGATTTCGTTGGAGATGATAGAGCCCTGAAAAGGTTAACTTTGTTAAAAGTAAGAGATTTAATGGTCCTAAGTGACAGGTTTCGAAAAAGCCGATTGAACAGCGAATGGCATGGACAGGTGATTTCAGTAAATGAGAACCTGAAAACAGCTTTGTCACAATTATTGTCAGCCCCAAACGGAGAAATCTGTGTGGTAGATGATCATAACAAGAAGCTAGGTGTACTGTGTGTGTCTGATTTTAATTTATTCACAGAAGTGCACCCAAAAGATATATCAATTGTAAGGTAAGGGGTGACAGTATGTCTGGGAAAAAGACCGAAAAAATAGTGAAGGCAGGTCTATACGTAGTCGTAATCTCCATTTTAGTCTGGGCATACTTAAGTGGGGCATTTCAATTTATCATCGACAACCCTAAGGACCTTCTGTATTTAACTGGCCAGCACCTTAAACTGGTAGGAATATCCGCAGCTCTTGCGATTGCGACCGCAATACCACTTGGAATCTTAATAACCAGGCCGAAATTCAAGAAGCTTGATTGGATCGTATTAAATTTTGCGAATATAGGTCAAACGGTTCCGAGTCTGGCTATATTGGCTTTAGTCATGAGCTACTTTGGATTAGGCTGGCAAACAGCCATTTTTGCATTATGGTTCAATTCTCTTTTGCCTATCCTGAGAAATACGGTTGCAGGGATTGAGAATGTAAATCCGCAAATCATAGATGCTGGAAAAGGGATGGGCATGACATCCAAGCAAATCTTTTTTAAGCTTGAATTACCAAATGCCTTGTATGCCATCATGGCTGGTATCCGTACCTCTGTTGTTATTAATGTGGGAACAGGTGCTTTAGCATTTTTAATCGGAGGCGGAGGTTTAGGAGATCTGATATTTACGGGAATTTCATTATATGATACAGGAATAATGCTTTCAGGAGCGGTTCCAGTCATATTATTAGCCGTCCTTCTTGATGTTTTATTGGGGAAATTAGAAAAGATAATCGTTCCGCGAGGGCTTCAAAGAACACTGGAAGCAGCATAACGATGAGAGTTAAGGGAGGAAATTCTGTGAAAAGATTGGTCTATTTATTTCTGGCAATTATTGTGGCGGCAACCCTATCGGCTTGTGGAAGTTCGTCAGCAAACAGTGAAGGTGGTGGAGGTGATTCAAAGGGAAAATTGACAATAGGCGGTAAAGATTTTACTGAGCAGCAGATTTTGTCCAAAATAACCTCAATTTATTTAAAGGAAAGCGGTTTTGATGTAGAGGAAGCAAGCAATATGGGAAGTGCTGTTGTCCGGTCCGCTTTGGAGAATGGACAAATCGATATTTATTGGGAATATACAGGCACTGGTTTAGTGGTTTATCAAAAACAGGAAGTAGAAACAGATCCTGACAAAGCATATGAAAAAGTTAAAGAAAATGATAAGAAAAACGGAATCACCTGGTTAAATAAAGCGAATTTCAATAATACCTATGCGATCTTGATGAAGAAGGATACGGCTGAAAAAATGGGTGTGAAAACTATTTCGGATCTAGCCAAAGTGGTAAATGATGATCCTGATAAATTAAAATTTGCTTCGAACGCTGAATTCTATGCACGAGAAGATGGAGTGAAAGGCTTACAGAAACTTTACGGATTTAAATTTCCCTCCAAAAATGTCGTGAAAATGGATTCCGGTTTACTATATAACGCATTAAAGGATGGGCAGGTAGATGTATCCGTGGGCTTTGCTACAGATGGCCGCATTAAGGGGTTCGACCTCGTAATTCTGGAAGATGATCAGCAATTTTTCCCGGCATATAATGGGGTGCCTGTTGTGAGACAGGAAGTTACTGAAGAATCTCCTGAGGTTTCTGAACTGCTGAACAAATTAGCCGGCCTTCTTGATAATGAAACGATGATGTCTCTAAATTACTCGGTAGATGTGGAACATAAGGATATCACGGAAGTAAGCCGCAACTGGCTGGAAGAGCAGGGGTTAGTGAAATAAAAACTCACTGTATAGGAAGTGATTTCCTTGGAGGTTTTCTCTGAAAAGCTTGAGGAGTATTTGAGGACAGAATCATTTAACTCCGTTCATGCAAATAGCAAACAAGCTTTAAAAGAAGCACTTGCTGATATTATTGCCTGCACAATTGCAGGGACTCAAACTGCTGCATTTGAAATGGTAAAAAAGTTTGCAGACAGCCAGTGGGGAACCGGTAGAAGTTCTGTGTTTTCGTCTGCTGAAAAAATGAGTGCATCAGGAGCAGCTTTAGTAAATGCTACCGCTGCGAATGCGCTCGACATGGATGACGGTCATCGCCTTGTAAAAGGTCATCCGGGTGCAATTGTTTTTCCAGCTGTTCTTGCAGCCGCGGAGGAGTACAATGTGTCCGGTGAAGAATTCATGACTTCCCTGCTGATAAGCTATGAAATCGCAATCAGGGCAGGGATTATCGCACATCAGGTCCGTCCTGAATACCATTGTACGGGTTCCTGGGGAGCTATCGGAGCTGCAGCAGGATCAGGGAAGATTATGAAATTAACAGGAAAAGAATTAAACCATGCACTGGGTATTGCCGAATACCAATCAACCTATTCTCCTATGATGCGCTGCATTAAACACCCTTCCATGCTCAAAGATGGGATTGGATGGGGAAGCATGACTGGAATAAGTGCTGCCTCCCTTGCAAAGGAGGGGTTTACCGGAATTCCTTCCCTTTTTGAAACAGTGGAAGCGGAGCCTTATTTGCAGGAATTGGGAAAGGTATACCGGGTGGAGGAGCTTTATTATAAGCCTTACGCATGCTGCAGATGGGCACAGCCGGGGATAGAAGCTTTGAAGGAGTTAATGCCAAAGCATGCGTTAAGGAATCCAGAAATTAATAAAGTTAAAATTTATACGTTTACTGAAGCTGCCTCTTTAAGCAGAAAGTATCCAAATAATACAGAAGAAGCCCAATATAATCTCACTTTTCCGTTTGCGGCCTATTTAGTTACAGGAGAAGTTGGACCTAATCAGGTATTGAACGAACTAGGCAATCCAGAGATTTTAAATGCAATGGATAAGATTGAAATCTATATTAGTGATGAATTAGATCAGCAATTTCCTGAAAAGGCTCTTAGCAGGATAGAAATTGAAGATAGCAGGGGTCATATCTTTTCATCAAGTGTACTGCAGGCAAAAGGAGACTATGATTTTCCGCTATCATCATTTGAAAAAAAGAATAAGTTTTATAATCTGGTAGAGCCAATTGCAGGACATGAAATTTGTGATGAAATATACCAATGTATACAAGAAATAGAAAAGCTCTCGAGCATTCAAAAGTTAACGTCATTATTAAATAAAAAATATGGAGGGATTTATCATGCAAGAACGTCAAATTAGCTTTTATAGTGAAGGGTTTAAACTGGATGGGACAATTTATTTGCCGGATGATTATCAGCCAGGTGAGAAACGGCCGGCCATTATTCCGAATTCTGGATATCAGGGCTTTAATCAATTTTACCCCCGATTATTTGCACGCAGCCTGACAGAGCTCGGCTATGTATGCCTGGGATTTGATTACCGGGGTTTTGCAGAAAGCGAAGGACAGCAGGGCAGAGTTATTTTGGATGAGCAAGTGCAGGATGTAAGGAATGCGATTACATTTTTAACAACCCAGGATGAGGTAGATCCTGAAAATATCGGGTTAATTGGCTGGGGCATGGGTGCATCAAACGTTGTACGCGCTGCAGCAGCAGATAAACGAGTAAAAGCAGTAGCTGCACTTAACGGTTTTTACAATGGAGAAAGATGGCTGAAGTCCATCCATTCCTATGTTGATTGGGTAGAAATCAAGAACATGGTCGAAGCAGACCGTATTCACCGCGTTACAACTGGAAGTTCAAAATATGAGGATCCATTTATTCATTATCCGCTAGATCCTGCTACAAATGATTATGTACAAAAAGAGCTTGCACCGTTATCACCATTTGGAAAACAAACTCAATTGCAGTTTACTGAATCCATTATTGAGCTGAACGCAGATAAAACAGCAAGTGCTATCGAATGCCCACTATTTATCGGACATGGAAAAGACAACCTGCTTCATCCTGTAGAAGAATCACTCCATTTTTACGATGCAGCTACAGAACCAAAGCAGCTATTCATCATCGATGGAAAACACAATGACTTTATGTACCATGAACATCCGATATTCGAGGACTTAATTGGACAGCTTGGCCAATTCTTCGGGGTGAGCCTGCACTATAAAACGCTGGAGAAAATCAGTTAATCTTTCCTCTGAAATAAATTTTCAAATTAGTATAATTAATTGAAAAAATCGATTATAAAATCATAAAATTTTATAATCGATTTTTTGCTGTCATTCAGAGAAACTTCATTTGGAATAGGAATTCATTTTAACGAGGGTCCCGTTCCAGCCCAGTTTTCAAATCAATGACCTTAACCGGGTTCTCCGGTGCATCAACCGTTTTGCTCGCAGGAGCCGCATTTCCGTTTTCCACCCAGTCAACTAGCAGGTCAAATGATTGATGAGCATAAGGCAACAGAGGCTGAAGCTCTTGATCCGGATCAGTGCCCGGGTTCCAGACAAGGCTGTCAACATGGTTGCCGTTCTCAATCGTATACATTCTGTGCAGGTCCTGCTTTCCGGCTTTCTTGACCAGCTTTTGATATCCCTTTGCATGGATCTCCGGGAAAATAAGCGAATCAAGGGAACCTGTAAAAGAAATGAGCGGCACATCAATATCGCCCGTATTGGCCACCGCCTTTATATTTTCTTTCACATCCTTCGGCCGGGTCACATACTTATAATCTTCAAAAATAGAATCATAGGAACGATCTCTCACGCCATTAACGAAGTTCAGGTAATTGCTCCAATCCGTCCGGCCTGGTGCGTCCGGATCGAAATGGTCCCGATAGATATTCAGCGAGACAAACCAGTATACCTGATCATGGTAGGCCCACAGTTTTTCCGACCCTTTTGGCAAACCTGCTTTATATAGCTCTTTAACCGCTTTTTGCTGGTCTTTGCCGCTGCCGTACAAAGCTTCCTCAGCATTATTCACAACAGTGGTCAGGGAACTGATCAAGTTTTCTTTTTTCTCCGTCCAGAGAACACCTTCCCAATCGACTCCTCCATCAAAAAGCCGCGGTTCTCCGGTTTTCTCCGGGTCATCATTTTCAAGAGCATAACGCACGACGTATCCGCCATTGGAAATTCCCATCGCATATGTAGGAACCTTATGCTGTGCGGATACTAAATCGCTCGCCGGGTCAGAAGAATCGGCCGGGTCGATCAGCCCATCCGAATGTGAGCTGGCTAAGTACTGCTGAGCGGCTTTCGTAACCTGGCGGAACCGCTGATGCCATTCTGCTACACTATCATCTTCATTGACCAAAGCATTTTTTACTTTTGCAAATGGATCATCCGAATCAGCTTCACCCTGGGTGCCTTTATCAATCGCAGCAAAAGCATATCCTTTTTCCAATACATAATCGCTGAAAAGCAGATCGGTCGACGTTTCATTTCGTGTCGCCGGGATTCCCGAAACAACCAGCCGGCCATTCCAGCGATCCGGAACCCTGATGACAAACTGGGCATCTTCAAAAACACCATTTACCTGAGTCCCTGTTACAGAAGCAGGCATGTACATTTGATGCCATCCGGTTCCTTCCGCTGCATTTCCCCAAAGATAAGGAGTCAGGCCGATATTGCCGTAAAGAGTTGCCTGCTGATATTGCAGGGGATTCTTTGTTGTGAGCCAGTTGTTGCCGGCGCCGTCAAAGTATTGTTCTGTTACTGTGTGTGCACCAGGTATGATCGCCTGGTTTTCCACAGCAGTTTGCTCCGCAAAACTACTTTCCGGAAAAAGTGAAAAGCTTAAAACAGAAGCCAAAGATAATGCAATCAGCTTATTTTTCAGATAAATCCATCCCTTCTTCATCATCTCTTACAGTTCTATTCTACTTTTACTAATTATGGGAATCATGGGTCTTAATGTTTAATTATTAGAATTTTCAGCATATGAGAAAGCAGAGCATTTAAAATTGTGATACCAAACCGATACTAGTACTATAGACATATAAATAGAACAAGTTGGAAGCAATGAGAATTCAAGGTAATTTGGGCGCTTGAATGAATTCGAGCTAGTAGCGCAACCGGCCAGCACTTACAGGGGAACAGTTCTTTTGTAAGGATATGTTCTGACAAACTTTTTTTGAAAAGAGGAAGAGCATGCTTACAACGTATCAGCCTAATCATGTTAAAAGCACACAGGTCCTAGAAAAAGAAGCTGTTTTGGCTGCAATTGAAAATTCTCTGGCGATGATTGAATTTGATGGGAATGGGAAAGTGCTCTGGGCAAATGAAAATTTTGCCCGCACTGTGAAATATCGAGCAGAAGAGATGCCAAATATGATGCATAAGCAATTTTGCACCCGAGAATTTGCCGCCAGCAGGGAATACCAGGAGCTTTGGAGAAATCTGCGCAATGGCAAAAGCTTTCAGGAAAAAATCCAGCGTGTGACCAAACAGGGAAACCTTATTTGGCTCGAGGCTACATACACACCGGTCTTCGGGAATGACGGCAAGGTCGCTGGTGTCGTGAAGATTGCAACAGATATAACAGAACGGGAAACGAATACAGCACAGGTGGCATACCAGCTTCAGGAAATGTCAGAAGCCCTTAGTGAAAAAGCAAAAGCTGGAATTGAGAGAAGTGAAGAGGCCGCTCAGGCAATAGGCAAGCTCGTTCATGAGTCCAAAGGAAACCTGGAAATCCTCCATTCTCTAAAATCACAGGCGCAATCCATCGGCAGCATCGTAAAAACGATCCGGGAAATAGCGGCGCAAACCAACCTGCTCGCCTTAAATGCAGCCATAGAAGCCGCGCGTGCAGGCGAGCATGGCAGAGGCTTCAACGTCGTTGCCGGGGAAGTGCGAAAGCTCGCAAACCGGGTGCAGGACTCCATTCAGGAAGTCAACGCCCATATTGAAGGAATATCAAGTGAAATCAACAAAATCAGTGACGCCACCCTGCAATCGCAGTCAGGCATCTCTGAAAATCAGGTTCATAATGAACAGGCGGTATCCGCATTTAAAGATATCGGGGAAGCAGCAAAAAAGCTGGATGAGCAGGCGAAAGGTTTTAAGGGTATTTTATAGGAAAACGTATAAAACGTTATGATGGGGCGGCTTTTATAGCAGCTCTTTTTTTGTTGATAGGAAAAATGGATGGCGGCGGAGAAATTCTATAGTATGCAGTAAGTTAAATGAAAAAGAGGTATCCATATGCCATTTTATTATGAAGGGAATGTATATATCCGCAGGAGTGAAACTGGAGAGAAGGTAATCTTTGAAAATCCGTTCGCTATAAATGAGAGTGTGGAATATATCAATAAACATAGCATTAAACATGTGGGTGTGTCAGATTTTGATTCTCCAGATGTTTATTTTTTGAATGAATGCCCGGGTATTGAACATTTGGATGTTTTTAATTCTTTTATAAAAGACCTGAGCGGCATTTATAGCTTAAGGGACCTAAGGATTCTATCGATAAATGAAACAACCACTAAAAATGTTTTTAAAATAGGAGAACTTAAGAATCTGCAAGAAGTATACGGGCAACTGCCGAGTAAAACGGCCGGACTGAATGAATTAAGTAAGCTAACCAGAGCCCAGCTGTGGAGCTATAAGCCGAAAGCCAGGAATCTCACTGAATTTAGTGGGTTAAAAAGCTTAAAAGAGCTTATTTTAACACAATCAAATATTGTCACACTTGAAGGAATCCAAGAGATAGTGAGCCTGCAAATGCTTCAGTTGAATTATCTTAGGAGTTTAAAAGATGTTAGTGCGCTTCGCAAAGTGAAGGCTCCGCTGATTGATGTGGAGTTTGAGAGCTGCAAGGGGATTGAAGATTTTTCATCTATTGGTGAATTGATGCATTTGGAACAATTAAAGCTGATTAATTGCGGGGATATACCCTCAATTAGCTTTACTGAAAATCTGCCTAAGCTGAAGGCTTTTATCTTTCCCGATACGCATGTACAAGATGGCGATCTCTCTTTGTGTGAAAACATTGAGGAAGTGTATTACACCAAGCAGAAAATTAAGAATAGGGATCCGGAAAAGGGTATGAAGCTGGGGGATCTGGCTCTGCCTACAATAGAGTGGGAAAAGAGAATGGCAGATGGTGATGATCTGTTCACAAAAGAAAATATAAGAGCTGCCAATAAGGTTCTTGATTCGTTTATAAAAAATCTGACCCAAGATAGCGGATTGACGGAAAAAGAGATCAAGAAATATGTAAAACAAGTGACTCTAAAGCTGAACAAGCTAAATGAAAAGTATGATTACTTTATCGCAGTCTAACGGGCAGTAAGACCCCCACTTCAAGACTCAGAGGAATCAAAGGAGGATAAGCGGGGGTCAAACTGCCCGTAAAGGCCCGATTGGTTCAACTAACAATCAGTGGGGGATAAGGAACCCCCCTGATTGAAGTTTCACTTTATTGAAACACTTGAAAGAGAAGAGCTCTGTGAATACATTATGGAAGCTGCAGGCATAGCGGGTTTGGAGTTTGACGGGGACATCACAGAGGAGTGGAGGGAATGGTAATATTTTTTTTGAAAGGAGGGTTTAATCATGGAGATCCCAGAAGAAGCTGACCTAATATCGGTGTTTGAATCATTGCCGGGGAGACAAGATGAGACGGAGAATTTTTATTATGACACCTCATCTTTTATTTTTGAAAATAAAAATGAAGTAATGGAGGTCAGGATAGCTCCTTTTTATGATGAATTTATAATGGATGTAAAAGAAAAAAACTCTAATGAAGTTCTTTCCTATATGAAACTGCTATCTGTAAGGAAAATAGAAATTGCCGCGGATGAAAAGGAATATTCAATCATTCGATTGTTTCATGGTGAATCAGATTTATATGAAAACATTATAGAAATAACATTAAGGCCCAAGTTTAAGCTGATTTTTAAAGAGCAGTATCGGTGAGCTGACCCGCGTTTCTAAGAATAATGAGAGTAGCTGATGGTATGAGAATTCAGGATAAAGACTTTACCCCACAGTTAAAAACGAAGATTGAAGATATTGAACAGAAGCTCAAAGAACAGGCTGAAAGACTCCAAAAAGAGCATAAAACCGCTTTTTCAAAGAAAGGCCTCAAATTGGAAGCTGCCTTTGACCAAGAGGGCAATGATGTCTTTCAGCCTGGATACAGTTCCTCCATTTCAGTAGGATTTACTGACAAGAACGGTGACCTCATAGACTTAAAGATTATTAAAATTTGGGAATGCGAACGCATCTTTTTAGGCATGCCAGTCTTACGGAAATTCCCTGGTTCCAAAGTGGCCGGAGAGCTCCTGGATGAATCGCCGGAAGAAATAAGCATAGAATTAAAGGAATATATGGATGAAATTTTAACTAATTAAGTGGATTGAATAGAATCAGGAGGATAGAATCTTATGACCAGTTTAGTATTAAAGCTGCCGAAGGAATTTGAAAAATATCGGGCCGAATTAGAAAAAACGGCTAAACCGTTTGTCAGCATCCAAGCAGAAAGAGGGGAGACCACCCTTTTTGAAAGTAAGTTTGGAGGACATCCCTACCTTCCAAAGTTGAGTGATCACCCAAAGGATGAGCAGGGGAATTATATGAATCTATTTGCACAGATAAATTTCGAAGAAGTTCCCCGCATTGAGCCGATGCCTGAAAGCGGGATTCTTCAATTCTATCTCTCGCCGGTTGACGATTTGTACGGGCTTGATTTTGATAACCCGACTGCTCAAAGAAACTATCGGGTTATTTATCATCCAAATATCGTGAAAGATGAGGAAGACCTGGTGACAGACTTTTCGTATGTACCTGATTTAAGTATTGAATATGATCCGATAGTCCAGGAAGCAAAGATGAGTTTCCAGCTTAAGATCGCTCCTGTACCTGCTGATGATTTCCGTTTTGAGGACATGGTCAATATCGACTTATTCGAATCCATCGATCATCCGGACTATGAAGATTTACATGAGCTCTACTTTGAGGAGTTAGGTGCAGAAGGCCATAAAATAGGCGGTTATCCTTACTTCACCCAGCAGGATCCGAGAGAAAAAAGTGATCCAACAGGAGAATATACCATACTGCTATTCCAGGCGGATACGGACGATGATATTGACCTGATGTTCGGGGACAGCGGGGTTGCAAACTTCTTTATAAAAGAAGAAGATTTAAAAAACAGGAATTTCACTAATGTTCTTTATAATTGGGATTGCTGTTAGGTGGACCTAGTAAATTCCCGTATCATGTTTATCAGTCTGAAAGTTTTTATGAATGTGAGCCTTTGCGCATAATACATTAAAACAATGAAAATTTAATTCCTATTGATACAGTCTTTCGGAAAAGGGGATTAAACATGTCAAAAATAGTCAAAGCTGATGTTCTAAATAAAGAATTAGATCAAATCTATGAGACAGATAAGAAAAAGCTTCGAACCAATACTGTCCTATATGGCCATTTAGGAGAAGGCCGCTGGCATACCCACATACAGCCAGGCCTAGTACTTAAGGCGATCGTGGACTATGAAACAAAAACAAAGGTTCACTTTCCATCAGTTTATAAAAAATTTCTAAGAAACTGCAATGGCTGTTACTTATTTGACATCCTTAGAGTGTCAGGAATAGGCCCGGAGACTTACAGAGGGCTAAGTTATGAAGAACAGGTTCACCAGGCATTTGATTTAGAAGTTATGCAGGACTTATACCGAAGAAAAGGAACCCCGGAGAATCATTTTATTTTTGCTGATTCGCTTGTGAAAAATACGTACTATGTGATTGATATGCTTAACGAGAATATATTGGAGATAGAATATAGATCCAAAAAGATCCTGAAATCCTATAAAAATCTGGAAATCTTTTTTAGGGAAGTGATTTTGGAGGGGAAAAACAATATAGCAAATAGGATATTCTATGAATTTGAGTAAATGTATGATATTGCGTTCTTTCGATCACGTTAGACAGAGGGGAATTTAGGTGGAATTAAAAGAGATTATTCTTCACGATGCAACCAATAGACAAAAGAAGAATGAAGTTGGCTTTAATCTCCAGACGAATGTTTTTTCACTGATAGTAAGCCGTTACTTGCAAGGGGCTTTAACTGATGAAGTGGAATCTTTGATGGTTTACTGTTTGGCAGGTATGAAGGAAACCATCGTGGATTCCTATACAATCGAGAATGGTTTAACCATCAAGATCCCATATAATCCAAAGGAATTTTTGGATTTAAGTGATCCGGAAGAAAAATATATCGAGTATTGCAGAGTATTCAATGAGTTTATTTCTCCAGTTTTTCGAGAAAAGAGCTGGGATTATACTCCGGTTAAGAATGCTCTTGAAAAAATTAAAGAACACAAGTATTCGGTAGAGTTTTTGTTAAAAGGCACTCCCAAAAAGAGCCCTGATAAAGAATACACTGCCTATGCAGTCGGAGTCCATACGGTTACTTCCTTTAAGCTAATGGCCAAAATTTATCACAAAAGCGGCCTGATGGTTAAGGAAGAAGTCCTCGTTGAAGAGGTGCCAAGCCATGTCGTTTATGGAAGATTTTTAGGGAAACCGGAGTGGGTGGATAACCGGACCTTTCAAGTAGCTTCAAAAACAAGTCAGTGGGTTGGGGTCATTACAATATAGTAAGGGGATTGAACGTGAACTGGTTTAGGGGAAGAAAAATGGTTTCTTTGGATAAAAAAGATAAGGAATTTGCTGAAGCAGCTTTAAAGCAGATCTTTGTAAAAGGAATGGTCATCAGGATAAAATCTGATGGACCAGATTCTTTCTATCTCTATTTCTCATTGAAACATCCGTCCAATCAATCCCAACCCTGGCTTAATATTGAGGATCCTAAATGGACAGTTTTTGACCAGGCGGTGAACTTTCATGAAAAGACTATAACAATTAAAGAGAATACCATGTCTATAGATAGTCTTTTAAATGAGGAAGTTGTGGATATTTGGTTAGGTGAAAACATGCCGCATTTGTATGTAGCTTTTCAAACAGGAAAAATATTATCTGTGAACGGATCTCATGAAATGTATGAGTGCTGGCAGGCTGGCGATGGCTGCCGTCAAGGCGAGGAGGAATGGTTAATTGCAGCTGTTCCGGGTAACCGTATTGCTTACTGGACACCTTAATCACATAAGCAGAAATTTAACAAAATATGAATCCTTTATAGACTAAATAAACAAACAAATGAAAAAACTTTAGCTTGAATTACTTAAATAAAAACGCTACACTCATAATATACAGTTTTCTGTATATTGATCAAAGTAAAGAGGTATTACAATATGAGCCGTATTTGGGAAAGTTTATATTCAAAGAATGGGCTGGCTGCCAAATTTATTGCAAAGGAGCTTATTCAGTTTTCAGAGGGAGAGAGAATCCCCCGGGTAAGTGATTTTACAGACAAGCTATCCCTGGGCCGCGGGACTGTGCAGGGGGCATTAAGAGTGCTGGAGGATCTGCATGCCATCTCGCTTGAATCCAGAGGGCATCTGGGGACTTTTTTGAAAAAGAGGGATATCAACCTGCTGTATGAGATTGCCGGCATCGGACCGGTGATGGGCGTTATGCCGCTGCCTTATTCCCGCAAATATGAGGGATTGGCGACTGGCATTGTCGAAGGGTTTGAGAAAATCAACAAGAAGTCTGGTCTTGCTTACATGAGAGGAGCCCGAAGACGGGTCGAATCCTTAAAAACCCGGCGCTACGATTTTGCTATCATGTCCCAGCTGGCGGCAGAAGAGGCCGTACAGGAGTTTGATGGCCTGGAAATACTCCATACTCTTGGACCGGAGACTTATGTCACGTCCCATAAAGTCTTTTTTTCAGATAGCAAAAACAGCGAGATTACAGATGGCATGAAAATTGGAATTGACTATTCATCTGCTGACCAGGCCAATATCACCCTCCTTGAATGTGAAGAACACAAGGTTGAATTGATAAAGGTGGACTATATGCAGCTTTTCAATATGCTGAAAAACGGCAGTATTGATGCAGCTGTCTGGAACGCAGATGAAGCGAGAGCACTAAAAACGTTTGCTTCCTCTGATTTTAAATCGAAAAGAGCAAAGGAACTGGCCGTAAAAGCAACCAGAGCAGCCATTGTCATTGAAAGTGAAAGAACAAATATCAGGGAACAAATCCAGCTCCTCCAGTTCAATAAAGTGGAAGAGATCCAAATGCTGGTAGAGGAAGGGGAAAAATATCCGCACTATTAAGAAACTGAAGTTCTAGTTTCTTAGCACCATTAATATACTAAATACTGTATTTTGGAGGGGTAAAAGATGGATTTAAACCAACTCAAAGAAAGAATGGATATCCTATTAAGCTCGTCTGTTGTCAGCACAATAGCCGCTGATATAACGACATTGGCTTTTATGCACCTGCAGTCACACTTGAAAAAGGATGCTATAGAAGGGGCGGAAATGCTTTTCACCCATTTGCCGACGGCTCTGACGAGAATTGAAAATGGCGAACAGGTGGAGGCTCCGCATCCTGCCCTGCTGGATGAAGTCAAACAGTCACCGGAAGCATCCACAGCAATGAAGGAAATCGATTTTGTACAGCAGCAATGGAAGAATCAGCTCCCCCAAGAGGAAATCGATTTTCTGCTTATACATTACACAAATGTACTGCAAATCAACAAAGGAGGAAATTAAGATGAAAATTGTAGTTGGCGGACAGGTGGATAAAAAAGAGATTGAGAGCTTAATAAAAGAGATTGACAGCAGCATAACGACGATGGTCAAATCCGATCTGGAAGCAGCGATGGCTGTTAAGACGGGACAGGCAGATTATTATGTAGGAGCCTGCCACACAGGCGGAGGCGGTGCTTTAGCCATGGCGATTGCCCTTCTCGGCAAGCCAAACTGCGAGACGGTTTCCATGCCGGGGAAAAAGCCTGTTGAGGAGAAGATTGTAACCGCTGTCAGCGAAGGGAAGAAAGCATTCGGTTTTACAGCTGACCACAAAGAAGCCGCAGTGCCTATGATTATCAAAGCTTTAAAGACTAAAAGCTAATCCATTTTAAATGAGGGGGAAAAAGAAATGGAAATGACATTAATTATCCTGATCGGTGCCGTTGCTGCTGTTTTGGCCAATATGAATATTGCGGTTTTCAATGATGGGCTCCGTCCAATTGTCTCCGAACATGTGGAAGGGCGGATGACGAGAAGGGACCTGGCCTTTACTGCCTTTGCAATGAGTTTCGGCTTGGTAATCGGATTTGGAATACCTTTTACACTCTCGGCGAGTATCATCCTCGTTCACAGTATCCTGCTGGGAACAGATATTATCGGTTTGCTGACGCCGAAAAATAAATGGGGAACCCCGCTTGCGGCAGTAATTGGCGGTGCTTATGGAGCAGGGCTTTTAATCGGGCTCGAAGGCTTTGTGAAGCTGTTCGATTATCTTCCGCTTAATTTCCTTGAAGCTATGGGAGCGGTCGGAACACCGGTCGTCGTTACATTTATGGCATTCCCGGCACTTGCGGTGGCCATGCAATTCAGCGTAAAAAAAGGGGTTATTACGTTTATCGTATCCGCATTGATCAGACAGCTTGCTGTCTGGCTGAATGAAAGCGGAGTTCTGACGATTTCAGGCACGACAGTAACACTGAACCAGGAAGGAATGGCCCTTATTACAGGAATGATCTTCCTGCTTGTTTTTGCCATGAAGGAAAAAGCTGAAGAAGGCTCATCCATCGACCTTGCCGCTGTATTCAGTGATAAAGTGGCTAAAATCAGAAAAAATGTTGTGTTCTTTATGATTATTGGCGGTCTTATTGCAGCTGCTACGAATCTATGGATTATGGCAGGAGACCCGATCTCTCTAAATCTATTAGCAGAGGGCAAAGCAACAGATGCCGGAATTGCTGCGGCTGCCCGTGCGCTCGGCTTTATTCCGCTTGTCGCCAGTACAGCGATCGCAACAGGTGTATACAGCCCGGTCGGATTCACACTCATTTTCGTCGTCGGATTTTTCTCCCCGAATGTTTGGGTAGCCTTAATCGGCGGTGTCATTATTATTTTCATTGAAGTTATGCTATTAAGCTCAATTGCAAGATTCCTTGATAAATATCCCGGTGTCCGTAATTCCGGGGAAAATATCCGCAGTGCGATGACCAAGCTTCTGGAAGTAGCACTATTAATCGGTGGAGCGAACGCTGCCAATGCGATTGCACCAGGGTTTGGATTCTTCTTTATTGCAGGCTTCTACTTGCTTAATGAAGCGGCAGGACGCCCGATTGTCCGCATTGCGGTTGGCCCTGTGGGTGCCATTGCAGTCGGAATCATAGCCAATATCCTGGTTGCAATTGGAATCATGAACATACCTCAGTAAAAAACATTAAAGAGAACGGAGCGGACAGCCATGATACAAACCGTACTTGGAAAAATTGCTCCGGAAGAATTGGGGATTTGCTCGGCTCACGAGCATCTCTCCATTGATCTTTCGCGAGTGAAAAAAGATCCGGATACGATTCTGGATGATGAACAGGGCATGCGTGAGGAACTGGAGGATTTCTATCGTCTCGGCGGAAGGTCAATGGTGGAAGTGACAAATGACGGCATGGGCCGGGATGCTCTTGTGCTAAAAAGGCTGAGCGAGGCAACCGGGGTTCACCTTATTACATGCACAGGCTTTTATAAAGATCCTTATATCCCGGATTTTGCAGACGGCTGGAAAGCGGAGCAGTTTGCACAGCATTTTATAAAAGAAGCCAAGGAAGGGATTGCTGATACGGGCATACTTCCGGGTGTCATCGGGGAAGTGGGCACAAGCAAAAATGAAATGAAGCCGATCGAACGTGAGCTGTTAATTGGTGCCGCCATGGCCGGTACCGAAACCGGCCTTCCGGTGACCACTCATACAACGCTCGGAACACTCGGGCTTGAGCAGGTGCAGCTGCTGACGAAGCATGGCCTGCCGGCTGATCAGATCATCATCGGCCATCAGGACCTCAACCCGAATAAAGACGAAGTTCTCGCTGTTTTGGAAACAGGAGCCTATATCGCGTTTGATACGATTGGAAAAAATAATTACCGTCCCGATGAAGATAGAGCTGACTTTCTTATTGATTTTATAAACCGCGGATATGAGAAGCAAATTCTTCTGTCAGCTGACTTAACCCGCAAATCCCATTGGAAGAAGAACGGAGGCCCGGGCTACGGTCTTGTGCTTGAGACGTTTATTCCAAAATTGAAGAAATCCGGAGTGCCGGAAAGCATCCTTCATCAATTTTTGACCGTTAATCCATCCAGAGCTTTTTCAATAAGGGAGCGATCATAGTGTCCACATACAACCGAGCCCAATTAAAGTACGCAAATTCAGTTTTGCCAAGCTTATCCATACAGGAAGCACAGGAAAAACAATTCAAACTGGTTGACAGTATGAGCCGCCATTTCAAGGGCAGGCAATTTCTTTCGATGGGAGACCTTGGAGTTTCCCCCATATATAAGCGTCCGGAACAAACGTATCTTGTTGAAAGAGTTCTGGCTGATTTCTTTGAAACAGAAGACTGTGCCCTTGTCAGGGGAGCCGGAACAGGCGCGATCCGCAATATTCTAAGCATGCTTCTGTCTCCTGGAGATGAAATGTTCATTCACACGGCCCCTGTTTATACGACGACAAAGGAAACGTTAAGAATCTTAGGCATCAAAACAGTCCAGGCAGATTACAACCATCTTGAGGAAGTCAGAACAGCCATCAGAACTAATCAAAGTCCTAAAGTTTTCTATATTCAGCATGCCCGCCAGCAGCCTGCAGATCATTACCAATTGGCCGAAGTCATCAAAGCTGTGAAGGAAGAACGCACGGATCTTCCAATTGTCGTGGATGACAATTATTGTGCATTGAAGACAAAGGGAATTGGCGTGGAATTAGGAGCGGATTACTCAACCTTTTCGGGATTTAAGCTTCTCGGGCCGGAAGGAATTGCCGTCATAGCCGGCAAAAAAGACGCCATCGAACGGGTGCATCACTATAACTACTCGGGAGGCGGCCAGGTACAGGGCTACGAAGCCATGGAGCTATTAAGAATGATGACCTTCGCGCCTGTCTCGCTGGCTATTCAGAATGAGCAGGTGGAAGAACTTTGCCGCCGTCTGAATGAAGGCGCTGTGAACGGAATTCGTGCCGCTTACATGACGAATGCCCAATCCAAAAACGTCATTGTAGAGCTGGAAAATCCGATTGCCCAAAGCGTGATCAGCATCAGTGACGAGCATGGAGCGGCCACCCATCCGGTTGGGGCGGAATCAAAATATGAAATCATACCGATGATTTACCGCGTTTCCGGCAGCTTTTTGGAAGCACAGCCCGAGCTGAAGGAATATGGCCTGCGCATCAATCCGATGAAATCAGGAGCAGACACGATCATCGGCATTCTGGAAAAAGTGATACCTATTGCAAAAGAAGTGCAGCATCGTTGATACCCGTAAATAAAGGGGGAAACTTCCATGTTTTTAGATGTAACAAAGCGCAGAAATCCTAAGCTTATTCAATCAGGTGTCACCCTGCATCAAAGCGGGCAGATACCCCCGAATACGTACGTGATTGACCTCGATATACTCGGAGAGAATGTGGCAGCTCTGGCAGAAACGGCAAAAAATCATGACTTTACGCTTTATTTCATGAGCAAGCAGCTTGGAAGGCTTCCGTTTATAGGCCAGTTTATTGCAGAGCACGGCATCGAAAAGGCGGTAGCTGTTGAATTCGACGAAGCCAAAACACTGGCAGAAGGCGGCGTTGAAATAGGAAATGTCGGCCATCTGGTGCAGCCGGGAAAAAATCAGTGGCCGGAAGTGCTGTCATGGAACCCGGAGGTCATTACACTATTTTCCCTTGCGCGTGCCAGACAGCTGTCTGATGCGGCTGTTCAGTCAGGAAGGGTGCAGGATGTACTTCTCCGGGTGTATGCAGAAGGCGATATGATTTATCCCGGACAGCAGGGCGGCTTTCAATTGGAAAAGCTGGATGAAGAGCTTCCCAAACTGGCCGGGCTTCCCGGGATTAACATAGCAGGCGTCACAACCTTTCCGAACTTTCAGCTATCTGAAGATAAGAAAAGCATGGAACCGACTCCTAACTTTACAACCCTTTTAAAAGCAAAAGGCATTCTGGAGAAAAAGGGCATTACAGTAAAACAGGTAAACGGTCCAAGTGCGACCAGCTGTGAAACCATACCGTTCCTGGCAGAACAGGGTGTAACACATGGAGAACCGGGACATGCCCTTACCGGAACAACCCCGCTGCATGCGTACCGGGATCTCCCAGAGAAACCTGCCATTGTATATGTAACCGAAGTGTCCCACCAGGATCAGGAGCAGTATTACGTCATCGGCGGGGGCTACTACGGCCGCTCCCATTTAACCGGGTGTCTGGTCGGTAATAATGAAAAAGACATACTGAACCAGTATGTAAAAGCAATCGAACCGGCTCCTGAAGCAATTGATTACTATGGTGCGATTGAGAAACCGAACGGCTTTCAGGTTTCTGAAGGCGATACAGCTGTTTTCTCTTTCCGCACACAGGTGTTCGTCACAAGGGCCCATATTGCCCTGGTTAAAGGAATTCAAAGCGGAAAGCCGGAATTGGTTCACTTTGAGAGGAAGTGGTAAGGATGGCAAAAGCAATTCTGCTGGTGATTGACAGCTTTGGCATCGGTGCAATGGAGGATTGCGGAGAGTTCAGCCCTTCTGACTGCAGGGCCAATACCTATAAGCATATTCGGGAATCGGCTGATTTTTTAGAAATACCGACTCTATATAAGCTTGGGCTGGGAGCGCTTGTGGATGGGAAGGAAGCCCCTGCCAATGCTTACGGCTTCTCGGCATTGGCACATCACGGGGCAGACACGTACCTCGGGCACCAGGAAATTGCCGGGAGCTGCCCGAAGCGCTCGAATAAAAGACTGATGAAAGATATTAGTCCACATCTGGCCAAGGCATTAACTAAAGCAGGCTATCAGGTTGAATACCCACGGAATGACCGGCCGGTGCTATTAGTAAATGGTGCCTGTGTCATCGGGGATAATCTTGAGTCCTCACTGGGAAACATCATCAATCTAACTGCTGATTTTAATAAAATGCCTTTCCAGGAGTTAAAGGAAGTCGGGAAAATTGTCCGCCAGAATGTAGATACCAGCCGGGTCATTGCTTTTGGAGGACCCTATACAACCATTGGACATATCCTGTCAGTTGTACATGAAAAAAATCCAGGCCAGTGGGGAGTGGATGCCCCGAAGGCCAAGGTGTACGGAAAAGGCTATGAAGTCTATCACATGGGCTACGGCGTAAACATAGACGGACAATTTCCGATGATCGCTGCCCGGCATGGGCTCAAAGTCCATCGGATTGGCAAGACGGCAGATGTCCTGCATGGCGAGGGGCCGGCAGACCCTATCGTTGATACTGAAAAGGTTCTGCAAGCTTTAGAGAATTCCTATTTAAAAGAAAAAGAGGATGCCGCGTTTCTGGTAAATGTACAAGAGACAGATTTGGCAGGCCATGCGGAAGATACAGAATGGTATGCGAGTCTGCTCAATACAACCGACCAGTGGCTCAGAGAATTCCTGCCCAAGATGGCAGAGGAAGATCTAATAATTATCATGGCTGACCATGGCAACGACCCGACCATCGGACACTCCAACCACACGAGAGAATACGTTCCGATCCTCGCTGCCGGTAAGCGGATAAAACCGGTTAACATCGGAAAGCGCAATTCGATGGCGGACGTTGGGGCGACATTCAGCGAGTTCTTTGGACTGCCTGCCACTGAGGAAGGCAAGAGTTTTTTGAAGATGATGATAGATTAAGAGAGATGCTGGAGCCGGAATGGTTTCAGTATTTTTTGTTTTTCCTGATTTTTCTAGTGCTATTTAACTAGGTTAAAAGTTATAATTCATATATGAAATATTTACTAATGGAGTGAAATATATGAAAAAGCTGAGCGCTAGAATAGCATTGGTTATGGCTCTTGGAATGGCAATTGTTTTACTCGGCAATATTGCTATGCTCTACTTGAGCACGAAAAATTCTGTAGAGTCCTCTATTGAAAATTTTAGTTTAAGCATTGCAGACAATATAGCTTCAAAGATGGATACCGAAAAATATGATGATTTTTTAAAGAATCCCAATCAGTCGGAAACCTATTGGGACCTTCGGGAGCAGCTGAATGATTTTCGCGAGAAGACAGGCGCGTTTTACGTATATACTTTAATGGCTGATTCCGACAAGAAAGAACTCTTTATAATGGTTGATGGCCTGCCGAAGGGCTCCGATATTGCTGCAGACATTAAAACACCGACAACGGCTACAACATATGAAGATATTTCTCCTGTCCTGGATGGAAAAGGATCAAGTTCACCGATCGTTCACGATCCGGAATATGGAGACTATCTTTCAGCATTCGTACCCATTAAATCAGATGGAAAAGTAATCGGGATATTGGGTGTCGATATTAATGCAGAGAATGTTAACAGCATTTCAGATCAAGTACTCCTGGAAGTGCTGCCGATGAACCTGGTGATAAATATACTGTTAATCCTTGCCGTGGTTACCATTCTGGCCTGGTTCGTCAAAAGAAGACTGCATCCGCTGCAAAGCATCAGTTCAGCCGCTCAATTAATGGCTGATGGCGATCTTCGCGGAGCAGAAGAGAAGGCAAGTTCGATTAAAGTAAAAGGAAATGACGAAATTAGACATGTGACAGAGTCTTTCAAAAAAATGACACAATCTACGAAGGAGATGGTTGAAGACATAAAATCATCTTCAGAAGCACTCCTGGTTTCTTCAGGGAAAATAGAAAACAAGGTGGAAGAAATCAGCCAGGCCAGCAGCCTGATTGTCAGAGGGATTCAGGAAGTGGCAGGGGCTACTGATACACAGCTGATCAGAAGCGAGGAATCTGCAAAAGCAATCGAAGAAATGGCTATAGGCATTCAGCGTATTGCGGAGGCTTCCACAGATGTGAGCGAACAATCCAATACAGTTACACATCAGGTAAAAGAAGGATTTGATGAAATTCAGTCCATCATCCGGCAGATCAATGAGATTAAAAAGACTGTAAATGATTCATCTCTATTTATAGAAGAGCTGGGTACGCAGGCTATTGAAATTGAAGATATCGTGAACCTGATTTCCGGCATAGCGGAGCAAACCAATCTGCTTGCATTAAATGCAGCCATTGAAGCTGCACGGGCAGGAGAACATGGCAAAGGCTTCGCGGTTGTATCCCAGGAGGTTAAAAAGCTGGCAGAAGGTTCAAAAGCATCTGCTGGACAAATTGCCGAAAAGCTAAATCACTTTAGATCGTCTATTGAACAGGCAGTCGGAAACATGCATGCGAGCTCCGGCAAAGTGGAAGAAGGCACTGTTCTGGTTAATAGCGCCGGCGAGAAATTCAATCAGATTCTGCATGCGGTTGAAGGAGTTACCGGGGAAATTCAGGAGGTTTCTGCTGTAACAGAAGAGTTATCAGCCGGATCAGAAGAGATTTCTGCATCCATTGATGAATTTGCGGGTCTATCTAAAGACACAGCACAAATTTCCCGGGAGGTCGCAGCCTCAACAGACCAGCAGGAGAATGCGGTAGAAAAGATTTCAGAGCTGACTCTTCAGCTGAGCAGTCTTTCTAAACAGCTGGAACAGTCGGTGGAGAAGTTTAAATTATAAATTAGGAGCCGTTCTCTATAGAGAGCGGCTTTTTTCTTTTACCTGCCTGTCCTTTTGTACTATGAGGAAAATTAAACCATTTGAACGAGTTTTCTAATGGACCATATAGGGAAACAAGCAAAGGTACTCTTATTACCATTATCAAAAGGAGGGCAGTTGAGTTCTAAAAAACATAAAGAGGAGTGTTCAAATGAATTACATAAAGTGGATTACGGCCGTTGCCGCAATGGTATTTGTGCTGAGTTTCAGCCAGCCGAAAGCAGATGCTGCTGTTTTAAAGAATGGCTCTGCAGGCCCGGAAGTTACATATATTCAATCAGCATTACAAAAGCTTGGTTATTTTAATACAGACCATACAGGGTATTATGGAACGGTAACAGAGACTGCAGTTAGAAACTTTCAGTATGACTTCGGTTTAGCAGCTGATGGCATCGTGGGAGTGAACACGGCAGAAATGCTTAGGAATGTGGACATGCTGGCTCATGTCGTTTATGGGGAAGCGCGCGGAGAAAGCTATGAAGGCCAGGTGGCAGTTGCCGCTGTCGTTCTCAATCGAATGGAATCCAATGAATTTCCGGATTCTCTCTCCAATGTTATTTTCCAAAAGAATGCTATTACAGCTGTGAATGACGGACAGTACTGGCTGCAGCCTGATGCCGAAGCTTATCAGGCGGTAAGAGATGCCTTTGATGGCTGGGATCCTACCAATGGGGCTACATACTATTACAACCCTTATACGGCGACAGATCAATGGATTTTCACCCGTCCAGTGATAAAACAGATTGGCAATCATAAATTTGCCTATTAAATTGAAGGCACCTTTACCCCATGTAAAGGTGCCTTAAATCTCTTTATTAAACAGGCCCCCAATTAATCAGAACCCCGGCACTAAGCATGACAACAGCAATCACACACCAAATCAGGAAGAGCGGCATCATCCACTTGGCCCATTTGATCCAAGGTACACCGGCTACGGCAAGGCTGGCCATGAGCGGACCTGATGTCGGGAAGATACTGTTGGTGAATCCATCACCAAACTGGTAGGCCTGCACCGCAACCTGGCGGGTAATCCCAATCATATCTGCCAGAGGAGCGAGGATAGGCATCGATATCATTGCTTGCCCGCTTCCCGATGGAACAAGGAAATTTAGAATGGCATTGGAAACAAACATCCCGATTGTCGCCAGGATAGGGGATAGCCCTTCCAGTGGAACGGAAAGTGCATGGACAAATGTATCGAGAATGCTTGCGTTTTCCATGACAATCAGAATGGCTCTGGCAACACCAATAATTAATGCTCCGTATACAAGCTTTTGGCAGCCTTCCAAAAAGGTTAAAGCCACTTGATTATAATTCATGCCTGCAATAATACCCGAAATGAGACCAATGATTATAAAAAAGGCAGCCATATGATTAATTGTCCATTGGAATTGAATGGTGGCAAAAATGAAAAATAGCAGTGACAATCCGACAAAGCTGAGAATCAGTTTATGCCGCCCTGTGAAAGGTGTTTCAAGATTGTCATCTAAAGAGGATGTTGCATTGGATACTCCGACCAGGCTTTTAGATGGATCAGCAAGGACCTTCCTGGCATAGCGCCAGGTGTAGAGAATGGTTACACCTACGATCACAACAAATGCGATAAGCCTTAAGGCCATTCCGGAGAATAAGGGGACATCGGCAATCGATTGAGCGATGCCAACCGTATAGGGATTCAGGAACCCGACATTAAAGCCGGCAAAAGTGGCCCCGAACGTAATGGAAACTGCTACAAGAGCATCAAGCTTTAAGGCACGGGTAATGATCAGTCCGATTGCGACAAAAGGGATAACCGAATTGGCCACAGCCCCGACGGCCCCTCCTAATGCAAATAAGATAGAAACAACAGCGATAAGCCAGAATTCTTTTCCCTGTGTCTTTGTAACAGCACGTAGAATACCTCCTTTGATAGCACCTGACCGTTCAACTACCTCAAAGGCTCCGCCTGCAAAAAGAACAAGAAAAATCAAGCCGCCAGACTGGACCATTCCTTCCTGAAGTGCCAGGAAGATATCCATAAAACCTGTCGGATTCCCTTCCGCTTCCGAATATGTACCTGGTACAACTCGTTCTACCTCATCGACGATTTCTCTTTCAAAAGCTCCGGCCGGCACAAAATAAGTAGCTGCTACTGCCATTAATAAAACAGCGAAGAGGATAACATAAGTATCCGGCATCTCCCATTTTCTTTTCTTATTAGTTTCTATTCCTGTTTCTTGCGATGTCTCTGCTTTCAATATTCTTAAATCCCTCCATTCGTTTTTTCCTTTATACAACTGCAGTATTACCATGTAAAAGGAAGTTGCTGTCTATTATAAAATTCTTTAAAAAATATTTCAAATAGTTAGAAAATGGTAAAGTTTTAAATTTACTAGTTTCCTGGCACATTAAGCTGCAAATTCAAAAGAATATTAATACGCATAATCAATTTCGAATGCAAATCTGGTAATTTTTATTACAAATATATTAAAATCGTCTTAATTTGTAACAAAAAAAGAGTTTTACTGACATCTTTCTGTTATCTAATGGTGTTAATATGTTCCTATCAAGGGACATAAAGGAGATATCATGAAGAAATTAGTAATCTATTTAATCACAGCTGTTTTTCTATCGTTTGGATTTTCCAATGTCACTTCAGCCGCAGGAAATACGTATACAGTAAAAAAGGGAGATACGCTTTGGGCCATCTCTAAAAAACATAACGTTACCGTAAAGCAAATCAAATCATGGAATAAATTATCTTCAGATACAATTAAACCAAAGCAAGTGCTTAAAGTTACCGGAGCTTCAGCGAAAGCTGCAGCACCTAAAAAGACAGCTGTAAAGGCTGCATCAAAGAAAGCTTATAAAGAAATTAAAGTGAAAGCGACTGCCTACACTGCCAGCTGCAAAGGCTGCAGCGGCATTACCTATACAGGAATCAACCTGAAAAAGAACCCGAACGCCAAGGTTATTTCAGTCGATCCGAAAGTCATCCCACTGGGTTCAAAAGTATATGTTCCAGGTTACGGGGAAGCAATTGCCGGGGACAAAGGTTCTGCTGTAAGAGGCAACAAAATTGACGTCTTCATTCCAAATAAACAGAAAGCCCTGCAATGGGGCAGCAAAACGGTTACTATAAAAGTTTATAAGTAGCATAAACTTGAGAGAATCTCCCTAATGGAGGTTCTTTTTTTATTCCTAATTGTGAACACTGCAAATAAAAGGAATAAAATTGCAATTCAAACATCATAGTTGCAAATAGAATCCCTAAACTTGCAAATAGATCTCCAAAACTGCAAATAAAATAATTCCACTCATGCAAAAAGCTAAAAAAAGCCTCGCGATGGCCATTTCTCTAAAAATGTCACATTCGAAATGCCGCCTGTGTAAGCTCCGCAAGAGTATATCCAGGGATACATTTTAGTAAAAGGTTACTATGATTACAAAATTATAAAATTATATCTGCAAAACAGAAAACTAGTGCTAAAAGATTAGTTGAAGTCGCGTTTGAGGGTCTTAATACCTGATGATTATATATGCACATTTGCTTATTTTTTATAGTTTACTCAATTTTTACAAATATCAGATTGTACGCTAAAAAGAAGAGTGATTTACTAGAGTGGTAGTATGTGTAAACGCTTTAAAATATGGATATAGGAGAGGATCGCATGATAGAAAAGCAGCGCATAAAGTTCATTAGCTTTATGAGTATTTTTGCATTAATTCTAAGTCTATTCAGTCCCTTTGCCGCGGCGAGTGCAGAAGAAGTGAAGTCTGTGGCAGAAGCGATTGCAGATAATAACGGCACTGCAACGGTTGAAGGATATATTGTGGGAACGACCGCAAATGGACCGAAATATACCCATACCGGCCCATTTTCTGTGAATACAAATTTGGCCATTGCCGATTCCCCAAGTGAAACAGACCCCAGTAAAATACTGCCGGTTCAATTGCCGAATAATTCCATCAGGACAGAGCTGAATTTAAAGGACAACCCGGATCATCTCGGGAAAAAAATCCAAATTACAGGCTCTCTTGAAGCATACTTTTCAGTCCCGGGGTTAAAAAGCCCAACAGCTTACATATTTGTAGAAGATACTGGCACACCACAGGTTTCAGCTGTCACAGCTTCCCCTGAGGCGGGCCCTGTTAAAGCTGGAACAGCAGTAGAACTGTCGACTTCCACTGATGGCGCTGTAATTCATTATGCAGTTGATGGATCAGAACCGACTGCTGAAAGCACAGTATATTCCGATCACATCGTTATTAATGAAGAGACAACGATTAAAGCGATAGCGGTCAAAGACGGTTTAACAGACAGCAAGGTCTCTGTATTTCAGTACATGATTGGGCTGGAAGATTTGCGCATTCATGATATTCAAGGTGCAGGCCACTATTCCCAATATGCGAACCAGCAGGTTTCAGATGTTGAAGGAATTGTCACTAAGGTAGTGGATAACAGCAATTTCTACATGCAGGATCAGCAGCCGGATGATGATGAAAATACATCTGAAGGTATCCTCGTTTATAAAAAGGGCCACGGTGCTTCTGCAGGAGATGTGGTATCCGTTTCAGGCCAGGTTAAAGAGTGGGTGCTTGATGGCTATTCAGACAAGCTGAAAACAGACCTTCCTGTGACAGAAATCAATGCAGCATCGATCGAAATCATTGCTTCCGGTCAGAACCTCCCTGCTCCGGTGGTTATTAACAAAGAAAATCTTCCCACAGAAATTATTGATAATGACGAATTAAAAGAATTTGATCCAGAGCAGGATGGAATCGATTTTTATGAAAGCCTGGAAGGCATGCTGGTTCAAGTGGACAACGCTAAAGTAGTTGCCCCGCAGAAATACGGTGAGCTTGTAGTTGTTCCTGGAGATGTGGATACAAACACAACAGCAGGCGGCCTGCGGATTTCGGAAAATGATTTTAATCCAGAGAGAATCACGCTTGATATTAACGATGAAGATTTTGTTGCTAAAATGGGTGACAGCTTCAAAGGCAGCATCCAGGGTGTTGTCAGCTACGGCTTCAGTAACTATAAAGTGTTAAGTGACGCAGACTCCCTACCGGAATTCGTGGAAGGCTCTGCGACAAGAGAAGAAACAAGCCTTGTCCCTGAAGAGGATCAACTAACGATCGCTTCTTATAATGTTGAAAACTTCTCAACAAAAACAGATGCGGAAAAGGTTACGAGATTAGCAGAAGCGATCACAGATAAAATGAAACAGCCGGATATCATTGGCCTGACAGAAGTACAGGACAATGACGGATCAACAGACAGCGGCACAACAGCAGCAGATCAAAGTGCAGCATTATTGATTGAAAAAATTAAAGAGCTCGGCGGTCCAGCCTACACCTACACAGATATCGCACCGGAAGATAAGCAGGACGGCGGCCAGCCTGGAGGAAACATCCGTGTCGGCTTCCTTTATAACGCTGAAAGAGTAACACTAACCCAAGGTGAAAAAGGCTCTGCGACAGATGCTGTTGATTTCGAAAACGGCAAACTGACGCTGAACCCAGGGCGAATTGATCCAACAAACGAAGCTTTTGAAGATAGCCGTAAAGCATTGGCAGCCCAGTTCGAATTCCAGGGCGAAAGCGTTATTGTCGTAGCTAACCATTTTAACTCGAAAGGCGGAGACCTTCCGTTATTCGGAAAACAGCAGCCGCCAGTCTTAAGCAGTGAGATCCAGCGCATGAAAATCGCTAACGTTGTGAACGGTTTTGTAAAGGATATCAAAGCAGAAGACCCTGATGCCAATGTCGTCCTGCTTGGCGACTTTAACGATTTTGAATTCTCCAATCCTTTACAGGCACTAAAGGGCGAAGAACTGACTAATATGATTGAAAAAGTGCCGGCTGAAGAGCGATACACCTATACGTACCAGGGAAATGCACAGGTGCTCGATCATATTTTAGTATCCAACAACCTGGCAAAGAAAACAGAAGTAGATATTCTTCATATCAACTCTGGCTTCATGGAAGAGCACGGCCGTGCAAGTGACCATGACCCTGTCCTGATTCAGACAAGCTTAAAGCCGGCAGCAAAACCGGAAGAGCCTAAATATGATCATGTTTTCAATCTGGTAAACCACCATGCGAAAAAATTCGTAGTAGGACCGCATAATGCTTTAGTTGTAATGGATGGCACTTCCAGCCTCTCGCAGGGTCTATGGCTGAAGAAATCAGCTGCCGTTAAAGGCGAAGGCCTGAAACATACAAAAGTGGTCATCAGCTCCGCCAACAAAGGGGCAGTTGTGGATCTAACAGGATCAGAAATTAAAGAAGTCATGATCGAAAGTGACAAAGTCGTGGAAATCCGCGGTGCTGAAAATGTGCAGAAGTGGACACTTGGGAAAAAGGCTGATCCATCTCATATCATTTTCAAAGATTCGGATGGGGAAGTAATGGAGTCTCCTTATGAGGAAGAAGGAGCGGCATAACAATTGAAGCCGGAGTGCAGCAGCTCCGGTTTTCAATCCCTTTGAGTAAAAATTGAAAGGAGCATTTTTTATGAAATTACCTATTAAAGTATTATCTACAGTTGCCTTATCAGCAGCATTAACCATCTCTGCAGCCATTCCGGCAGGCCTGGTTTCAGCAAATGAGACTTCAGCTTCAGATTTCACACTTTCGTTAATGCATACCAATGACTCACACGCAAATATGGACAGCGCCGCAAAGAAAGTGACGGCGGTAAAGGAAGTAAGAGAAGCAAAGCCGGATGCCCTGCTAGTTGATGCAGGAGATGTTTTTTCCGGAACTTTATATTTTAATAAATTCCTTGGACAAGCTGATCTTGAATTTATGAATCTCATGGGCTATGACATTATGACTTTCGGTAATCATGAGTTTGATTTGGGTTCAAGTGCGGAAGGACATAAAGCACTGGCTGACTTTGTAAAAGGAGCACAATTCCCATTCGTCAGTTCAAACGTGAACTTTTCTCAAGATGCCAACCTGCAGGGACTGTTCAGTGATCTTATATCGAGCGAACCTGCTGATGGTAAAATATATAATGGCATCATTAAAGAAGTTAA
The DNA here is from genome assembly GCF_010628845.1 of Bacillus sp. 22-7. Taxonomy (NCBI): domain Bacteria; kingdom Bacillati; phylum Bacillota; class Bacilli; order Caryophanales; family Bacillaceae; genus Bacillus; species Bacillus sp. 22-7. Next base: position 79,144 of record NZ_NJQY01000012.1, read on the forward strand.
TGGAGAAAAAGTAGGATTCTTTGGCTTGACTACAGCTGAAACAGCCAGCATTTCAAGTCCGGGTAATGTAACATTCGAAGATTATCTTGAAGAAGCAGAAAAAGCAGTAAAAGCTTTCGAGGGCATGGGTATTAATAAAATCGTGGCAGTCACACATATTGGCTATGATGATAACCCGAATGTAGATAATGACTTAAACCTGGCGGCTCAAGTAGATGGAATTGATGTGATTGTTGGCGGACACAGCCATACGCAATTAAATGCCCCAGTAGTTGTGGCAGCTGACGAAACAGGAGCGGCAAAGGATCCTACAGTTATTGTACAAGCCGGCCAGTACAATAATTATCTCGGAACGCTGGATGTGCAGTTTGACGAGGCAGGAAAAGTAGTCGGGCATGCCGGCCAGCTTATTAAAGTAGCGGATAAAGCAGAGGACCCTGAGGCAGCAGTGCTGCTTGAAAAATACTCTTCACAGATAGAAGAATTAAAGAACACGGAAATCGGAGCAGAAACGCTGGCTGCCCTTGAGAATCCGCGTACAAGCGGAGACAGCACAGGACCAAGTGTACGGAAAAATGAAACCGCCCTGGGCAACCTGATTACAGACGGAATGCTGGCAAAAGCAAAGCAGTATAACAGCAATGTCATCATGGCACTCCAAAATGGAGGCGGCATTCGTGCAGGGATTGATGCAGGGCCAATCACAGTTGGCGAAGTAATCACTGTTCTTCCATTTGGCAATACATTAGCCACTATGGAGGTAACGGGAGCTGAATTAAAAGAGGCCTTTGAAATCAGCGTAGGACAATATCCCGCAGAAAATGGCGGCTTCCTGCACGTGTCCGGTGCAAAAGTAAAATTCGATTCGACTAAACCTGCCGGTGAGCGGATTGTTTCGATTGAATATAAAAATGAACAGGGCACTTACACTGAAATCCAGGACAATCAAACCTACACAATCGCTACGAATGCTTTCACCGCTAAAGGCGGAGATGGATATACAGTCTTCGCAAAAGCTTACCAGGAGGGCAGAGTAACAGATCTTGGACTTTCCGATTGGGAAAACTTCGCGGATCACCTATCCAGCCTGGGCACAATCAAACCTGCGGTGGAAGGGCGTATCATAGATGTTGACAGTCTGCCTCCAGTAACAGAGCTGGATTTTGAAAAGGAATATAATCTTACTGATGATAAAAAGAAGAAATTAGTAGTGAACAAGGTTTCTTTTATTAATGTGGAAGAATCCGCAGAGATTAAAAATGGCATCTGGCTCAAAAACGCTGCTGTATTGCAGGGGGATGGCCTTAAGAATGTGAGTGTCCGTGTAACACCTAAGAAAGAGCCGATTATCGTAGACTTTAGCGGTGCAGAAGTGAAAGAAGTCATTATTGAGAAAATTGATTTAGTGGAGCTTCGAGGAGCAGAGAATATTAAAAAGCTTACTATTAAATAAATAGTAGGTAAAGATTGAATTCTCTAACTTGAATGATATATTAAATGCCGGTCCTGTGTGGCCGGTATTTTTTTGTTGTATTGGGGATCGATACTCTGCTAACTCAAGTGGGAAAGGTAATAAAAAGAATAAACTTTATATTGACAGTCATTTTCGAAGAGTCTATTATTATGTTAACGCTAACATAATAACCCCTTTAAGAGTGTTTTTTTTAAAGCAGAAATGTTAACGTTAACATTTTGGAAAGAGTAAGAAGGATGATGCTGGTGACTCGAAGTTCAAATTTAATAGAAGTCGCAAAAGCTGCCGGAGTCTCTAACATGACCGTATCCAGAGTCATCAATAATAGCGGAAATGTGTCAGAGAAAACCAGGCAAAAAGTATTAAAGGCAATAAAAGAGCTTAATTATCAGCCCAATTTAATTGCCAGAAGTCTTGCAAGGAAAAAAACGAACATCCTTGGGCTTGTCGTGTACACCGATAAAGGCGTCCACCCTGCTTTTTACAATGAGATTATTAACGGAGTTCAGAAGGGGGCATCTGAATTAGGGTATGATCTGCTGGTTTTCGCAAATCGTGAAGATCAATCATACAGTGACCGGATCACTCATTCGAGCTTTGTTGACGGTGTAATATTTATGGGCGTAAAGGTTAATCAGCATGATATCAGGAATGTACATGAAAAAGGGTTTCCTTATGTCTTTATTGGAAAGAGAGAGATTGAAGGAATTCAGCCTTATTTCATATCGCCTGATTACGTGAAAGGCACGAGGATGGCAGCTGAACACTTAATTGAGCTGGGGCATACGAAAATAGGATTCATAGGACAATCAAGAATCATTGAACCTGACTATGATAAATTGCTCGGATACCAGGAAGCTCTGTTTAAGCACCATGTTGTCTATAATCCTCAGCTTGTTTTCGAAGAAAGCCAGACACAATTGGATGGCTATAACGCCATGAAAGAATTGCTGAAGCAAAAGCCCACAGCTGTGATTATTAACAACACGTATGCAACGATTGGGGCAACGACTGCCATTAAGGAAGCAGGCCTTCAGATTCCGGAGGATATCTCCGTTATTGGATTTGATGATAACCAGGAGCTTAATGAACAGTTTAATGACTTTATTGGGCTGGAGCTTTCCACTATCCGAATCCCTAAGGTGGAGCTGGGCAGGGAGGCAGCAAAGATGGCGATTTCTTTACTGGAAGGAAATGCAACGCCTAAGGCCAATTTTATCGATCTTCACTTTATGAAAAATAGCTCATGTAAAAAATTATAAATTCATATTTTTTGAGGAGGATTAAGATGTTAAGAAAAAGTAAAATGTCTTTGCTGTTCGCATTCGTCCTTATTTTATCCCTGTTTGTAAGCGCTTGCGGTGGATCTGAGAACGGAGGCGGTGAAGACGGAAAAGTTGAACTCCGTTTCATCCTTAATAATGACAGCCCAACTCTTGTAGAACAAATTAAGGAATTTGAAAAAGAAAATCCCGACATTAAAGTAAATGTTGAAAAAATTCCTTTAGATCAATTCTTTGAAAAAATTGAAACAATGATTGCTGGAGGCAGAACACCTGACTTATTATACACTCCAGTACTAGCAACTCAGCGATATGCCAATATGGATCTGCTTTTGGATGTTTCCGGCGATCTTAAGGAAGAGAAGGATGATTTTCTCCCTTCTACTCTTGTAAGTGTAAAGAATGGAGATAAAGTAGTGGGAGTTCCTCATTTTACAGACAGCATTGCTGTTTTCTATAATAAAGATCTTTTTGAAAAAGCTGGCGTGAAAGTACCTGAATCCATTGAAACAACATGGAACTGGGAAGAATTCGCTGCAGCTGCGGAAAAAGTAAAAAGTGCCAACAACTTAAAATATGGTGTCAGCACAGGAAGTGATGTATCACAATTTCTTCCATTCCTTTATCAAAATAAGGGAACTGTCTTAAGTGAAGACCAAAAATCTGCTGGAATCAATTCTGATTCCTCCATTGAGTCCATCGAATTTTTCAAATCATTATTTGATATAGGTCTGGCTTCCAAAGAGTCCTTTATCGGGTCAGAAAAATCAGATGAGCTATTCAAGCAGGGACAGCTTCCAATGGTTATCACTTTCTCTGGACTGATCAATTCATTTGAAAAAGATATTCAAGGGTTTGAATATGGTGTGACATACTTGCCGAAAAAAGAAGTAACGGCAACGAAGCTGGGCGGGGCGAACATTGTTTCTTTTAATGAGACAAAGCATCCAAAAGAAGCAGTCAAACTGATGAAATACTTAACAAGCGAAGAGAAAATGGCTGAGTTTGCAGCTAAAGAAGGGGTCGTTCCTACCCGGACGAGTGCACAGGAATCTGTGGATTATGGGGCTATTGATGAAGGAATGCAAATCATTATTAACGAGATTAATAGTGTTCCTGAATTTGCAGTGAAAGATTTTTCAATTCCTGAATACTTAGGCTATAAATCAATTCTGACAAGCGAAATGCAATCGGTGATCTTAGGCGAAAAGTCTCCGCAAGAAGCTGCTGAATCTATGGAAAAGCAAATAAACAATTCGGTGCTAAAAAAATAATGAAGGATGGAGGGGCAGCATCCCCTCCTTTCTAATTCCAGGGGTGATATTACATGGATTTGGTCAAGTCAATAGAAGTGAAAGAAGGACGCAATCATCTGGCGGCAAAACGATATAAATGGAAACAAAAATTAACTCCGATTGGATTTATGTCACCTGTTCTTCTTATTTTCTCCCTATTTTTATTCTTCCCGGTTTTATTTGCTTTCTTTATGAGCTTCCACCAATGGGGAATGATTGGAACGCCCGAATTTGTAGGCGTTGAAAACTATGTGCGTCTATTCAAAGATCCGCTTTTCTGGATTTCGATTAAGAACACTCTAATCTTCTCTCTTTCTGTTCCTTTAAAGGTGGCCATCGCTTTATTTTTTGCGGTGCTTTTGAATCAGAAGATAAGGGGCTTAGGATTTTACCGGGCTGCCTTTTTCTTCCCGGTAGTTCTTTCCATGGTTGTCGTCGGATTGGTCTGGCAATGGATGTTCAGTCCAAGCTACGGCTTTATCAACTATGTATTAGAAAAGCTTGGCTTGCCGCTGCAGAATATGCTGATTGATTCAGATCAGGCAATGATTGTTTTGATTATTGTAAGTATCTGGAAAGGACTAGGGAGCAACCTGTTGTTATTTCTTGCCGGTTTACAGGCCATTCCGAGCAGTGTATATGAAGCTGCAGAAATCGATGGTGCTAATTCCTGGCAGAAATTTTGGCATATTACCGTACAGCTCCTGAAGCCTACAACACTATTTGTACTCATCATTACGTTAATCGGTTCATTTAAAATATTTGATCTGGCGTATGTCATAACAGGCGGCGGACCTGGCACGAGCACAATGGTTCTTGTTCATTATATTTATCAGGAGGCATTCCAGCGATTTGATATGGGGTATGCATCTGCGGCAGCATATGTATTCTTTATCATTCTATTTATTTTAACGCTGGTTCAAATGAGAGTGTTTAAATCCGACAGTGAATTCTAGGAGGGACCTTCTATGAGCAATAAAAGCAGAGAGATGTTAAAGCGAATACCTTTATATGCATTTTTGATATTCGGTTCAATTGGGATGCTTGTCCCATTTGTCTGGATGATTTCAAGTGCTTTGAAGCCCAATAATGAAATCTTTACAAGTCCTCCTACATTCCTGCCCAAGGATGCAAATTGGGGAAATTTTATAGCAGCATGGAACTCGGGTGACTTCACTCAATATTTTATTAACACGTCGATTATATCGGTATTAACAACAGTCATTACCTTATTTATCTGTTCTTTGGCGGGCTATACGTTTGCGAAATTTAACTTTATGGGAAAGAAACTGCTCTTTCTGTTATTCCTGGGAACGATGATGATTCCCATGCAAGTCATTATGATTCCGATTTTTCTGATGATGTCAAAAATCGGATTGTTAAATTCTTATTGGTCTGTTATCCTGCCGCTGGTGGCAAACGCTTATGGGGTTTTCCTGATGAGGCAGTTTATGAGCACCATTCCAACTGAGCTTATGGAAGCAGCCCGAATTGACGGATGCTCGGAATTCCGGATTTTCTGGCAGATTATTTTGCCTTTAACAAAACCGGCACTGGTCACCTTGGGAATCTTAACGTTTCTTGGAGCCTGGAATGAATTTTTATGGCCATTAATTATGCTGGATTCACCGGATATGATGACGCTTCAAGTCGCCTTAACTCAGTTCCAGGGGCAGTATGAGGTAAAATGGAATCTTTTAATGGCGGCATCTGCCTTATCCATGATTCCGATAGCTTTAATCTTTATTGTTTTTCAGCGTTATTTGGTAGAAGGAATCGCATCATCAGGGGTAAAGGGATAGGAGGAATTGGAGATGGAAATGTATACTCAGATAAAAAATATAGAGATTTCAAAACAGGCAGATGTGATTGTAGCTGGCGGCGGCCCTGCCGGGATTGCGGCTGCGATTGCATCAGCAAGGCAGGGTGCAGATACCATCCTGCTTGAACGCAATGGTTTTTTAGGAGGAATGGGCTCCGCTGCACTTGTAAATCCGTTTATGAGTTTTTCTTCAGGGAAAACCCAGCTGGTGAAAGGCATCTTTCAGGAAATGATTGATCGTCTGAAGGAGGCGGGAGCATTTGGAGGAGGAGGGCATGCCTGGTCCTTTGATCCTGAAGTTTATAAATATGTCCTGAATGAAATGGCTCTCGAAAGCGGGGTCCGGCTTCAATTCCATTCTTTTGTGGTCGATGCGGTGACAGAGGGGAATCTGATTTCAGGGATAATCATTGAAAGCAAATCAGGACGTCAGTTGTTAAAAGCAAAAACATTCATTGATTGTACGGGGGATGGCGATCTGGCAGCCAGAGCAGGAGCGGAATTCAAGATTGGACGTGAGTCTGATGGCCAGTGTCAGCCTGCAAGCATTATGTTCAAAATGGGTGGAGTCACAAACCGGAAAAAAGCTTGTGAGTATGCAGTTGATGATGAAAGGCTTCCACAGGGAAGGGTATTATTTTTTAAGATGCCCCGTGAAGGAGAGGTCATGATTAATATGACCCGCATTGTCAACGTGGATGCCCTTGATGTGGATGATTTAACGAGAGCAGAAATCGAAGGCAGAAAGCAAGTCAAAGAGATTGTTGAATATATGCAGGAAAACGTGGAAGGGTTTGAAAACTCTTACCTGGTTACGACAGGTCCGCAAATTGGCATTCGTGAATCACGCCGGATTATGGGTGAATATGTTTTAACTGCTGATGACGTATTGGAATGCCGAAAGTTTGATGATGCTATTGCTTCCTGCTCCTATATGATTGATATTCATAATCCAACAGGGGCCGGGACTGAGAAGGTGATTCTGCCGAAGGGTCAATGGTATGACATTCCTTACCGCTGCCTGCTTCCAAAGGATTTCGATAACCTTCTGGTAGCGGGGAGATGTATTTCTTCTACACATGAAGCTCATTCTTCCCTCCGTATTCAGCCGACATGCTATGCAATGGGCCAGGCAGCAGGCATGGCAGCAGCACTGTCTGTCGATAAGGGCATCCATCCTAAAGCACTTAATACGGAAGAGTTAAGAAGCAATCTATTAAAAGAGAATTGCTTTATCAGGGAAAGTATTTCATCAAGCTGACCTATTTATCAGGATGTGTGAAGGCGGGGGATAGTCTTGAAAAAAACATGGTGGAAAGAATCGGTGGTCTATCAGGTATATTGGAGAAGTTTCTATGACTCCAATGGAGACGGGATCGGTGACCTGGAAGGCCTTCTGTTAAAGCTGCATTACATTAAAGATCTTGGGGCGGACGTCATCTGGCTGAATCCTATGTATCAATCTCCTGACAAAGATAATGGATATGATATATCGGATTATTATGGGGTAATGGAAAAGGCAGGGGATATGCAAACTGTCGAGCGGTTAATCTCTGAAGTTCATAACCTTGGTATGAAAATAATTATGGACTTAGTCGTTAATCATACGTCTGATCAGCATCCATGGTTTCTGGCGTCCAGGTCTTCGAAGGATAACCCGAAAAGAGACTGGTATATCTGGAAAGATGCTAAAGATGGAAAAGAACCAAACAATTGGCGCTCCTACTTTGCCCCCTCACCGTGGACGCTGGAAGAGAAAACGGGCCAATATTATTTCCATTCTTTTGCTGCAGAACAGCCTGACCTGAACTGGGAAAATCGCGAAGTGCGTGAAGAAATCTACAGGATCATGCGTTTTTGGCTCGATAAAGGAATAGACGGATTCCGTATGGATGTTATCAATCTGCTGGCAAAACAGAAGGACTATAGAGATGCGGCTAACCCGTATGACCTCTCCTACTTAGGCAATAACCCGGGAATACATGAATACCTGCAGGAAATGAACCATGAAGTCCTTAAACACTATGACATCATGACGGTGGGGGAAATCCCATTTGTCACGCCTGAAGATGGCTTATTATACGTTGGAGAAGATCGAAATGAACTCCATACCTTATTCCATTTTCAGGTGGCTGATGATATGCCATCCTGGGATATGCTTCGATACAAGGAAATTCAGAAGCAGTGGTATGAAGGGTTAAAGGGGAAAGGCTGGAACTCGCAGTTTTTAAATAACCACGATCATACACGGCAGGTAACCAGATATGGAAATGATGGGGAATACCGGGTAGAATCGGCTAAATTACTCGGTACGCTAGTTCATACCATGCCGGGAACTCCCTATATTTTTCAAGGGGAAGAAATAGGAATGACCGGTGTATGTTTCGAAAATATCTCAGATTACCGGGACATCGCTATGAAAAATAAGTACAATGAGCTGGTAAGACGGGGTGAAGATCCTGTTCAGGTCCTTAAAGATCTGCAGCCGCTAAGCAGAGACAACTCACGAACACCTGTACAGTGGGATGACAGCAAAAACGCCGGTTTCACAAGCGGTATTTCATGGATAAAAGTAAACCCGAATTACAAAGAAATCAATGTTAAAAGGGAGCTTGAAACTCCGGACTCCGTCTTCCATTATTATAAAAAGCTGATAGCATTGCGGAAAGAAAATGAAGTTATGGTTTACGGTGACTATGCGGATCACTCTGATGGTCAGGAAGAATTATATATCTATACCCGGTCTTTGGGGGAAGTTACATGGCTGATAGTCCTTAATCAAAGTGAAAGAACAAATGAGGTCAAATTACCGGAGATTGCACATGGTACCGGGAAAGAACTTCTGCTTGGCAATTATGCTGAAATTCCAGTAGGAGATTCTGCAGAAAAGCTAGTTATGCACCCTTATGAAGCAAGGATTTATAGAATTTTGAACAAGCGGTGAAATGATGAACCTCTTGCATAGTATAAAGTTATTCTTACCAGTAAGCTGGAAAGCATGAGGACGGTTGAACCGTCCCCATGTTCACCCAAAATTGTCACATTTACCTTAGGAAATTTGTTATATACTATAATAGAGGAGGTGTGAACAATGAACGAAGCAAAAATGGAAAATATGCTTGCCCAATTAATAAAAATGGTTGGCAGTCTTCAATCTGATATGCAGGAAATGAAAAAAGAACAACAAGAGATGAAACAAGAGCAGCAAGGTATGAAACAAGAGCAGCAAGGTATGAAACAAGAGCTGCAGAAGCTGGAAACTAAAAGTGATCAGCGCCATCAAGAGATCTTAGAGCACTTTAAAGTCCTTGAAAGAGACCAGGATTTTATATGGGAGAAACCCGCAAGAAATGAAAGAGATATTGGCAATATCAAAAGACAGCTTACTTGAAAAGTCAATCTCCTTTGAAATTAAAACTCAAAGTGTAATTTAACAGATCATTTACACGGCAAAGTTTATATTTTCCCCTCTTTTTCTCTTCTTTGGTTATTGCTAAACCCCCCACAAAAAATTTCAAACAAAAAGTCAAGCACTGTAGATGCCAGCATCTAGAGTGTTTTTCTTTGTTTAAGATATATTGAAAAATTAGTGCTGGAAGAGAGCACACCCTAGTTCCTCAGAACTTCTCCTGAAATTTCTTTAGCAAAGCCTTGCTCCGAACTTAGTAACATTTAAAGGGTACGTATATATAGTGGGCTATGCTTTCGTATGTTACATTATATTTATAGATTTACATTGAATGTTGACCCATTAAATTATGCTAAAACAATGCCATAGTTTGATGCAGCTTTTATGGAATATGGGAGGAACAAGGATGTCTGCTATAAAGTTTATAAATCTTGATGGAGAAGAAATATATGTGTTTAACAGTGCCCTCTATATTTTTGAATCGTCATCCGGAAGTACGCTGGAAGTAGACATGATTGTTAGCGAAGTTACTCTAAGAAAATATCAGGATAGGGACAGTCTGATCACAGAAGTTGTATTGGATGACGGCAGGCAGATAAGCTCCTTTATGTTTCTAAAGGCTGTGCCAGGAAAGCTGCCCCGGCTGAGCTTATTTTGCGAAATAGATCCGGAAGAGTCATATGAAGGGCTCTTAAGAATAAGAGAGGATGCTCCCGATTTTCCCGATATTGAAGCTGGCATTACCCTGGAAGAGATTCGAAAAGTGGAAATGCCGAATGAAAAAATCACACTTAAATTAAACCTGCCCATTAACCAGGTGGAATGGCTGAAGGAGCAGAAAAATAAGGAATTGAATGGGCTTTTTAGAGAGCTGTTAGGGGAGTATCTTGAGAGGGCAGAATAATTCAATCTAACGTTTGTTTAAATCGTACACTACACTTACCAGCGGCTGCATAAAGAGCAGGCCTTTGGCGGTTTGGCGAATTTGCAAATAGAATTATGGAATCTGCAAATAGAGGAATTAAATTTGCAAATAGGAGCCTGAAACCTGCAAATAAACAATGAGGCTGCAAATAGCTGTCGGAAACCTGCAAATAGAGCAATGAAAATTGCAAATAGCCGCTGGAAATCTGCAAATAAACAATGGGCTTGCAAATAGGAGCCTGAAACTTGCAAATAGAGCAATCAAATTTGCAAATAGCTGCTGGAAACCTGCAAATAAACAATGAGGCTGCAAATAGGAGCCTGAAACCTGCAAATAGAGCAATTGAATTTGCAAATAGCCGCTGGAAATCTGCAAATAAACAATGAGCTTGCAAATAGCTGCCGGAAACTTGCAAATAAACATGTGGACTTGCAAATAGGAGCCGGAAACCTGCAAATACAGCAATGAAATTTGCAAATAGCTGGTGGAAACCTGCAAATAAACAATGAGGTTGCAAATAGGAGCCGGAAACCTGCAAATAGAGCAATGAAATTTGCAAATAGCTGGTGGAAACCTGCAAATAAACAATGAGGCTGCAAATAGCTGCCGGAAACCTGCAAATACAGCAATGAAATTTGCAAATAGCTGGTGGAAACCTGCAAATAAACAATGGGCTTGCAAATAGGAGCCTGAAACTTGCAAATAGAGCAATTGAAATTGCAAATAGCCGCTGGAAACCTGCAAATAAACAATGGGCTTGCAAATAGGAGCCTGAAACTTGCAAATAGAGCAATCAAAATTGCAAATAGCTGCCGGAAACCTGCAAATAGAATAATCAAATTGCAAATAGACAATTAAATTCTGCAAAAAAACTATCAAATACAGCCTATATAAAAGGAAAACCGAGCTGCCACTCAGCTCGGTTTATTTATGCCTATTAATTTATCGTCCCGCGATCCACCTGTTCGTACAATACCCCCATATTCCCCTTCACTTTTTTCGAAACCTCACACAATGCCTCAATCGCTTCAGCTTTGTGATTCCCAAGCTGATACACCACATCATCAAACAGCATTTCCATTTCTCTTAAAATAGCAATGGATGCAAGGTTATAGAGGTGGACATTATAGTAGCCGCTGTTATTGAATATGGCTGTCTCAACATAAGGCCTGAAATTCTCTAATAGAGTAGGGTATTCCGCCATTAATCGGTCTAATCCTTTTCTGATGCCTTCAATCGTACCGGCAAATTCATCCAAAGGCTCCAGCGCGTTGTTGACGCTGTTTCGGATTTTATCGTCAAAGTCCGAAAACAGGCCGAATAACTTGCCGGGGATGGTGTAGTCCAAGGCGAATTTGGTTGCGCCTTTGATAGTGCTCGACACTAGCTCTAATGCATTTTCAATGTTCAGGGTAATCACCCAGCCCTTATGCAATATAGGAAAGAGAAGTGCCTGGGTTGATGCAGTGAAAGCAGAATAAGACGTATCCATCTGGAATTCCTTAATCTTCATCCTCAGCTCCATATATGGGGAATCTTCCAGCTTATACGTATTCGTTCCCTGTACGGATATGGAATTGGAATGGGTGGATTTGCTTCTAATCGACTGTCCCAGGGAAAGGTCCCGGGCATTAAAGTTAGAGGCAACATCCTGAACTTGTTTCTGATATTCGCTGATATGCGAAAGAAGCTTATCCCTGTTATTGTTCACGATTCCATAATGGGCTTTTAATTCACTGACTACAGCATCATACCAAAGTTCTTTTCCGCCCTCAAAAAGTTCCGGGATTTTATTGGAAATAATCCGGATAAGGCTTTTGGAAAGATCCTGAACATCTGCTTTCAAATCATACAAAAAGCCGCGGATTTCATTAAAGATGCCCTCCACGCTGACGTTCGTCCGGAAAATATGTTCAAGCAGCTCAGCAGGCGGTGAATTCAGTATATAGTTCAGGGATTTAGCATGACTTTCCGCCACATTTAACAAAGAAACCAAATGGTCAATTTCGGCTGTTAATCGGTTGCTGATCGAAGTAATCCCCATGAACAGAGGCTCACTGATCAGATTTTCAAACATCTCTTCGAAAATCTTCTGCAGACGGCTGAGCCGTTCATAATAACGGCTGGCTTCATCGTCTACAATGGCAACCGAATTGCCCAAGTATTCGTGAGCAAGATTCAGTCTTTCCATTACATGGTTTTGCAGGGAGGAAGCCAGAAGATCAAGGTTCTCCTTGTTAATCTCAATGCGGTCTGAGTGCCCGCCATACAGCGGTACTCCCGTCCAAATGCTGGATACGATATGGGCATCTGCATCCACATAGATTTTTCCATAACCCGGCTTGCCGACTTCTCCGATAACATAAAACTGAGTGCCATCTTCATTCCTCAGATAGCCTGTATGGTTTGTAGCAAGCTTTGAGAATTCTGGAATCCCATTGAAGATTTCATACTGTTTTCCCGGAATCCTGCCATGCAGATCCAATGCGATTAAAGTCTGAGTCAGCACATCGTAGCTGCTGAAGTAGTTTGTGATGTTGTCATACGTTTGGTTAGGATCCACCATCCCCTCAGGAAGCAGTGCAGGGTTTAAAGTAACAGCGTTTACATCTGGATTTTCCACTGCTACTGCACCAACCAGACCGCCGCCAAGTGAATTTCCTGCGATCGATTGAACACCGCCAACCTGGTTAAACTTTTGGTTCATTTCAGTATAATAACTTCTTGCTGCCGCCAGCTGGGCCGGAGTCAGGTCACTTAAAAGCTGGGCATCTGTCAGAATATCCTTCTTGCCATATTTTCCGCTTGCATCGGTGCCGACATAAATGATGGATATTTCCTCTGTTTCCATATTTACTACTGTCATTGCATCAAGGCCAGTGGGGTTTTCATAATGGGTATCAATAACCGTATAATCTGTATTATTTACTTGCAGCACTGATTCAAATAGCGGATAGGTATAGGCATGAAGGCCAGCCAGTTCCACTAAATCTTTATCATTATTAGCTGCAATATCCTTATTAATATTTGGTGAACCCTTTAGAGTATCCATATATTCACCTGCTTTATTCCTTAATAATGTAATCTGGGAATCCGCGTTTTAACGAGTTTTCTTTAGCACCTTCTGAACTCTGTTTATCAATGAAGTTATCATTGAGAGAGAAGCTGTAGGTGCCATTAGGTATTGAGTTCATTTCTTCGAGCTCTTTCGTAACTTGATTGAAAATCTCTTCACTTGGTTCAGCCTGCTTGTCAGCCATGAATAATTGAATATTGATTTTGAAGTTTTCAGGATTAAAGGAGCCTTCTTCATAGGCATTCCTCAAATTTTCCGCACTTTCAGCTGGATTACTAATATAAAGGTCATAGACTGGTTTAATAGCCTGTTCTTTACTGGTTAATGCTAAAAAATAATAGGGAGTCATATATCCATGTCCGCCCACATTTTGGAGGGCATCCTTTGTTTTTCCGGTTACCTGACCTTCTGCTGCAAGAGTCTCAAGATATTCGTCGAGCTGCTTGAACTCTTCATTAAAGATCATGTGATACAATCCGCCTTTAATGGCATTTTCCACCTGGAATTCATCAGCCCAAATCTTTTCTGACATCACTTTCTTTTCCAGTTCATCAATTGGCACTACAGCATAAGTGTAGAAATGCGGCTCACCTTTGGATTCAACAAACACAGTAGCCCCATCCTTAGCCCCAACCACATTATGCACCGTTACATCGGTTTTATATTTCTCCTTAAAAAAGTTGATGGCAGCTTCCTCTATCTGATCAAGGTTTTCATCAGCAATTTCATCCGTCACTTTTCCGTACGGCAGTGCATAGCCTTCACCTGTATAATCCTGAACGCTAATCAGGGTTTCTTCAGAAGGCGCAGCCTGTGTTTCTTTTGTTTTTTCACTGTCTTGATTTTTATTCGTGCTATTCATACCAGAACATCCTCCAAGCATTAATGATATTCCAACACTGCATAGTAAAATTTTTGTTTTTTTGCGCATTAGTTAAATGTCCTCCCTAAAGGAATGTGCCATTCAGAGTATACCCCCTATTTTAGCCGATGGAGTTAGATTTTTACAGTTTTAACGTGGAAAATTACACTTTTTAGGTAAAAATAGGTAAATAGTTAGAGGGGTGGTAGGGAGTATTGTACTAAAATTATGTTGCTCAAGCTGTTTCTCATGGTAAGGACATTAATAAGAGCGAATACAGTTTGTGGATGAAATTAAGCTTTCTCTTGCAAGCTTGAACAATTATGAAAGAACGAATCCTGGAAATACCGGATAAAAAATAACTCTGCCACCAGGTGGAGTGTTTTAAAGAGTTGTTGGAGGGAGGCTGGAAAAGAAGGAGGCCGAAATAAATTAATCAAACGTTTGATTGAACTTTTGTATGGTAAAGAGAAGGTGACCTGCAAATAGAATTATGGAACCTGCAAATAGTTGCGGGCTATTTATAAATAGATCAATTGATTTGCAAATAGCCAATGAGATTGCAAATAGGAGCCGGAAACCTGCAAATAGAACAAAGAGGTTGCAAATAGGAACAGGAAACCTGCAAATAGAAAAATCAAATTGTAAATAGACTATCAAATGCCGCAAATTATTCCGTATTTAAAAGGAAAACCAAGCTGCCACTCAGCTCGGTTTAATTAATCTTCCCGCGGTCCACCTGTACATACAGATCCTCAGCATTATTCTTAAGGATATTTCACACCATACCTCGATCGTTTATGCTTTATGACTTCCTAATTAATAACCACATGCCAATGGATGCAATGTTTATCATTATCTTCCAAGATATCTTTAGCAACCTTTATTAATCTTTTATAATATAGTCAGGGAAGGACCGTTCCAAAGAGTTATCCTTTGTCCCATCTGCACTCTGTTTATCAATGAAGTTATCATTAAGAAAAGCACTGTAAGAACCTTTAGGAATTGAATTCATCTCTTCGAGTTCTTTCACGACTCTATTAAATATTTCCTTGTTTGGTTCTGCTTCTTCGTCAGCCATGAAATATTGTATATTTATATAGAAATTCTCGGGATCAAATTGGGTTTTATCATATGCATTCCGTAAATTTTCAACACTTTCATGAGGGTTATTTTTATAAAGGTCATAGACTGGCCAACTCTTCACTAGTCATGGAAATAAAGTAATAGGGTGTCATAAAACCTTGTCCGCCAACATTTTGGAGGGCCACTTTTGTTTTACCTGTTACTTGCCCATCAGCCGCAACTGACTCTAGGTAGTTTTCGAGCTTACTGAACTCTTCTTTGAAAATCATGTGGTACAATCCGCCTTTAATGGCGTTTTCCACTTGAAATTCATCCGCCCAGATTTTTTCTGTCATTACTTTATTTTCTTTTTCATCGATTGGTACTACAGCATAGGTATAGAAATGCGGTTCACCTTCGGATTCCACAAAGATAGTTGCTCCATCTTGAGCACCGACTACATTATGTACTTTTACATTGATTTTGTAGTTTTCCTGAAAAAGTTTTATTCCAGCATCCACGATCTGATCCAGGTTTGCTTCGGCGATCTTTTCAGTGGTGTTACCATATGGCAATGCGTAGCCTTCTCCATTATATTTTTGTACGCTCTCCATTGAGTCATCGAGGGCAGTCTGTGTTTCTTTTGCTTTTTCACTTTCGCCAGAACACCCTCCAAGCAGCAATGAAATTCCAACACTGCAGAGTAAGGTTTTTGTTTTATTGTTCATTAGTTACATGTCCTCTCTAAAGAGTTAGCGGTGTTCAGAGCATCACCAAAGTCATATTATTCTTTAATAATATCTTTCAGTAAATCCAGTGAATTATCTCCCATACCGCTGGAGCTCTGCTTATCAATAAAATTATCATTTAACACAAAACTATATGAACCTCTAGGGATTGAAGTCATTTCTTCAAGGTCTTTTATGATTTGATCAAATAACTTTTTATCTGGATTTGCACTTTTATCAGCCATAAATAATTGAATATTAATGAAAAGGTTTTTGGCCGAGAATGAATTATCCTCAAAAGCCTTCCTGAGGTTTTCTGCACTTTTATCAGGATTTTTCATGAAAAGGTCATATACTGGTTGGATAGCCGCCTCTTTGCTTCTCATTGAAATAAAATAATAAGGGGTTGAGAAACCCTTGCCTCCAACATTTTGAATGGCTTCATAAGTTTTGCCAGTAATTTGACCTTCTGCTGCAAGTGAATCAAAGTAGTCATCGAGTTGATTGAATTCGTCTTTAAAGATCATGCCATACAACCCGCCTTTAATGGCATTCTCCACCTGGAATTCGTCCGCCCAAATCTTTTCCGTCACCACTTTCTTTTCCAGTTCATCTATTGGCACTACAGCATAGGTGTAGAAATGCGGTTCACCATTTGATTCTACAAACACAGTGGCCCCATCCTTAGCGCCAACCACATTATGCACAGTTACGTCTGTCTTATATTTCTCTTTGAAAAAGCTGATGGCTGCTTCCTCTATCCGAGCAAGGTTTTTATCCGCAATTTCATCTGTCACTTTTCCGTATGGTAATGCATAGCCTTCACCAGTATAATCCTGAACGCTAATTTTAGTTTCTTCAGAAGTGGAAGCCTGTATTTCTTTTGTTTTTTCACTTTCGTCAGAACACCCTCCAAGTAACAATGAAATTCCAACACTGCAGAGTAAGATTTTTGTTTTTTTATTCATTATTTACATGTCCTCCTTAAAGACCGTTAAAAATATATCCCTTATTCTAGCGGATAGAGTTATATTTTTACAGCTCAAACATGAAAAATTACACTTTTTAGGTGTAAATAAGAAAAAAGTCGGGGGAGGGTTCTAGAAAGACAGTTTATAATTTTATAAAAATTGTTGTTGTAATCGTTTTCTGCATGTTGTATAGTCAAGTTAAAGAAAACCGAAACGTTTTGGGAGTTGTTTGAGTGACTACAATTAAAGATATTGCAAAAAAGGCAGGAGTATCTGTTACGACTGTTTCAAGGGCGTTAAATGGATACTCGGATGTGAGTGAAATTACCCGAAAGAAGATTGCCCAGGTAGCGAAGGAATTGAATTACAGCCCTAATTCGCTTGCCAGAAGCTTAGTAATGAAAAGATCACAAACTATTGGACTGCTGGTGTCAGGTTTTACGAAGGAAAGTGTGAAGGATAATTTTATGGTTGAGGTTCTTGCCGGTGTTAATGAGTATGTTTCGGGATCCAATTATGATCTTATCTTGTTTAATACCAATTCTTCCAAACAGCGGGAAAAGACGTATACTCAGCTATGCCGTGAGCGAAGAGTGGATGGTGTTATTATTCAGGGGATTCGCACGGATGATCCTTATTTAAAGGAAGTGGTGGAGAGCGATATTCCTTGTGTATTGATTGATATCCCGCTTGAATCTGATCATGTCAGCCATGTAACGACAGATAATGTGCTGGGGGCAGAAAAAGCAGTGAAGCATCTTATTCATCTCGGCCATGAGAAGATTGGTATGATTAATGGCCATGAATTTGCCTTTGTCAGCCGTGAAAGATTGCAGGGATATCAAAAAGCTCTCGATAAAGCAGGCCTTGCCTTCCATCCGGAATACGTTGCCGATGGTGAATTTACAGAAGAAAAAGGGAAGGAAGCAGCATCGCAACTGCTGCGCAATCATCCTGAAATCACGGCATTATTTTGTGCAAGTGACTTAATGGCAATTGGAGCAATGGCAGCAGCCAAAGAGCTTAATCGTCATGTTCCGGAGGATCTTTCTATTATAGGGTACGATGATATTTTGTTAGCCTCATATGTTAGTCCGAAGCTGACAACGATTGCACAGAATAAGTTCGGTCTGGGATATGAAGCAGCGAGATTGCTGCTTGGCCTGCTTCAAAATGAGACAGAAACACACCGTCTTGTTATGAAAACAGAGCTTATGGAACGAGAGAGTACAGCAGAAGCGAAAAAATAAATGTTGGTCTCACGAGCTAAATAGCAAGGATAGCCAGCTTTTACTTTATTGCAAATCCGAAACGTTTTGGCAATATTTTTTTACGTATAATCCGAAACGTTTCGGATATCGAACAGCTACGAAAACTGGAAGTGCAGGAGGAGCAAAATGAATTACAGAGTGATAAAAGAGAACAATCTATTCTTATTAACAGATGAACAGGGGGATATCACTGCTAATCACAGCTACGGCTTAGGTTTGTACAAGAATGATACTCGATTTCTCAGTAAGTTTAATGTACGGATCAACAATGAAAAACCGATTCTTCTCCACTCGGATGGATCTGAAAACTATATGTCCGCAATCCTATCAACCAATCCACACCAGGAAAAAGATGGAGAATTAATTCTTTGGAGAGAATCCATTGAGATTGAGAGAAAGCGATTTATCTATGATGACGTGTTATATGAAACAGTTACGGCGAAGAACTATTTTCCAAAACCGGTGACATTTGATTTAAATGTAGAAGCCGATGCGGATTTTCATGATATGTTTATCGTCCGCGGTTTTCAGACAGGAGATGTAGGAAAAAGAACAGGCCAGACAGCTGATAAAAATTCTCTAACATTCCATTATCATGGTGCGGATGATATTAAGAGAGCGACCCGTATTCAATGGGATACTCCTCTTCTACCTAAAGAAGTAAAAGAAGACGGCGAAATTACATTTACTCTAACCCTTCAGCACCAGGAATCGAAATCAATTACCTTTATGGTTATTCCGCTGGAAAATGCAGAAACGAGAACAGATCTTTTACCTGTAAATGAAGCTCTTCAAAAGCTCAAGTCTTCATACAAGGACTGGTCTGCAGCGCTTGCTTCAGTTGAAACAGATTATCTGCCGCTGCAAAGGCTTGTTGATCGAGGTTTATCGGACTTGCGGGTGCTTTTAACCGACACGGGATATGGCAATTTCCCGGTGGCAGGACTGCCGTGGTTCGGCGTTCCGTTTGGCAGGGACAGTCTGATTGCGGCACTTCAGATGATTGCCTTCCAGCCGGATGTGGCAAAAGGAACTTTGTTTACAATGGCGAGTCAGCAAGGAACCAAAGTCGACCCCTGGAGAGATGAACAGCCGGGGAAAATTATGCATGAAATCCGTTACGGGGAGCTTGCGAATACAAACCAGATTCCATTCACCCCTTATTATGGAACGATTGATGCCACCCCGTTATTCCTTGTTCTATTAACAGAGTATGTGAAATGGACTGGAGATTTGGAGACATTCTGCCAGCTCGAAGAAAATGTGAAGCGTGCTTTAGAGTGGATCAATCAATATGGAGACCGGGATGGCGATTTGTTTGTGGAATATCACCAGGAATCATCCAAGGGAATTGCGAATCAAGGCTGGAAAGATTCCGGGGATTCCATTGTTCATCGAAATGGTGATTATGCTGAAACACCAATAGCACTTTCCGAGGTACAGGGATATGTCTATCAGGCAAAACAGGGGATTGCCTCCATTTATAACAAGCTTGGAAATAAAGAGGCAGCTTTAAAGCTGAAGGCTGAGGCTGAAAAACTTCAAAAAGCATTTGAAAACGAGTTCTGGATGGCAGATCAGGAGTTTTATGCCATCGCTATTGATGGCGGAAAAAAACAGGTTGGAACCATTACATCCAACCCTGGGCATGTTCTGTATTCTGAAATGCTCGCAGAGAATCGTGCAGAAAAAGTAAGCAGCATGCTGACGGGTGAGAAAATGTTTTCAGGATTTGGCATTCGCACAATGGGTGAAGGAGAAGCAGGATATAATCCGATGAGCTACCATGATGGCAGTATCTGGCCTCATGATAACAGCATGATTTTACTGGGGATGAGCAAGCTTGGTTTTGCAGCAGATGCTAAAAAAGTAATGACAGGCCTTATACAGGCTTCCCAGTATTTTGAGTACGATCGTCTTCCTGAGTTGTTCTGCGGATATGATGCGAAAATCGGCAAAGCAGTTAAATATCCGGTTGCGTGTTCACCACAGGCTTGGGCAGCAGGTACGCCGCTTGTGTTTGTCCAATCACTGCTGGGCCTTTTCCCGGACAGCCTGAAAAAGGAAATTCAGCTGAGCCCAATGCTGCTTGATGAAATGAATACATTGACGGTCACTAACATCAAAATTGGTGAAGGAACTCTGTCCGTTTCTGTCAGCAGACAGGGGGAAGAAATACAGACAGTCATTTTAGAAAATACAACAGGCTTTGAAATCGTCAAACCTATGAAGGTAACTCAATAATTCTTTAACATAAAAAAATCAATGGAAAATGAGAGGGGTTACGAAGGATGAAGAAAAAATGGTTGGCTGGTTTAGGTATGACGACAATGTTAGTGGGGTCCCTTCTTGCCGGGTGCAGCGGGTCAGATGAAACGAACTCGGAAGGCTCTGGAGGATCTGAAGGAGAAAAGGTTGAAGTAACGCTTGCGGGATGGGGCGGCAATCCATCTGAGCAAAAACTGCTGAAACAGACAATTGCCAACTTCGAAGAGAAATTTCCAAACATTGATGTTAAGCATGAAGTGATTTCAGAGCAGTATATGGATGTCCTAAAAACTCGCCTGATTGGCGGAGAAGGTCCGGATGTATTCTATTTGGATGCACTTGAAGCGCCGGCATTGATCGAAACGGGTGTCGTCGAGCCTTTAGACGAGTATGT
This sequence comes from Bacillus sp. 22-7, assembly GCF_010628845.1. Taxonomy (NCBI): domain Bacteria; kingdom Bacillati; phylum Bacillota; class Bacilli; order Caryophanales; family Bacillaceae; genus Bacillus; species Bacillus sp. 22-7. The sequence goes on from NZ_NJQY01000012.1 coordinate 99,987, forward strand.
CACAGAGGACTTTGATACTGAGGATTTTGAGAAGCCGATGCTTGAAGCTTTCCAGGTGGATGGGAAGACATACGGTTTTCCAAAGGATTACTCTACTCTAGCTCTTTTCTATAATAAAAAAATGTTTGAACAAGCAGGTGTAGAAGTCCCAAAAACATGGGATGAGCTGCGCGAAGTGTCCAAAGCCCTTACAAAGGAAGGTGTATACGGATTTGGTGTTGCGCCTGAGCTTGCCCGGCTTTATCATATTGCCCAGGCTTCCGGCGGCGATGTGGTGAAGGAAGATAAAGCGAATTTCGCTTCTCCGGAGATAGTGGAAGCACTAAAGCCAATCGTTGATCAGCATCTTGAAGACAAAACCTCTGCCCAGGCATCAGAAGTAGGCGCAAACTGGGGCGGAGAAATGTTCGGCCAGCAGAAAGCGGCAATGGTCATTGAGGGTAACTGGGCGATTCCATTCTTAGAGGATACTTTCCCTGATGTGGAGTACGGTACAGCTGAACTTCCTGCTGTTAATGGCGAAAAGGGGACCATGGCTTATACGGTTGGTTATGTCATGAATGCAGCATCTGAGAAGAAGGAAGCTTCATGGAAGCTGATATCCTACCTGACTGGCAAAGAAGGTATGGAAACATGGACTTCTAAAGGTTTCGCCCTTCCTACACGCAAATCGGTTGCAGAAAAATTAGGCTATGATGAGGATCCATTAAGAGGTGCACTTGTAGCAGGAGCTCCTTATGCCACTGTCTGGCAGGAAGGGGCGAACCTTCCGATTATCATGAATAACTTTAATAACCAATTTATTGCTGCATTCCTTGGGGATCGTCCGCTATCTGACGCATTGAAGGACGCACAGGAGCAAGCAAATAGTGAAATTCAATAAGGCGGATGTACCTGGCACATTTACGGTGTCAGGTACATTCATAATGTGATGCTGCAGTCTTTTTTTTGAGGCCAGAGCCGTACCGGCCTTTAAGGAAAGTATTATCCAAACAGATAGAAGGTAGGAATACTCATGAACAAACGATCTTCTAAGAAAAAATTAAGAGATGCCGGTCAAGGATATTTGTTTATGTTTCCGACACTGCTTGTTTTAGCAATATTTATTATTGGGCCTATTCTTTATGCTATTTTCCTATCATTTAATAAGGTTCAGCTTCTTGGCCAAACGAGTTTTGAATTTGTGGCATTTGAAAATTTCGCCAGGATTATGGAAGACAACAGAGCCCTTATTGCGTTAAAGAATACCGCGAAATATGTGCTGATTGTGGTTCCATGCCAGACAGCTTTAGCACTTATATTGGCAGCAACACTGAATGCCGGTTTAAAAGGGGAGAAGTTCTTTCGCATTGTTTACTTTTTACCGACCTTAACATCCTCTGCCGTTTTAACGTTAATTTTCATGTGGATGTATAACAAAGAAGGATTGATCAACAACCTTCTGGAAATGATCGGACTTCCTGCGTATAACTTTTTAGGCGACCCTGATATCGCATTAAATGCGATCATGCTAATGAATATTTGGGCGACGGCGCCATTCTTTATGGTTATTTATCTCGCAGCTCTTCAGGATATTCCGGATTCCTTATATGAAGCAGCTGAGCTTGATGGGGCCAATGCCCTTCAGAAATTTTTCTATGTAACGGTTCCTTTCCTGCGGCCGGTTACCTCGTTTGTTGTCATCATGGGGATAATTGGAACATTCCAGCTGTTTGATCAATCGTATATCTTCTCCGGCGGGTCTGGCGGACCAAACAATTCAACCCTGACTGTCGTTCTATTAATCTATCAATATGCATTTAAGTCACTCGGAACGATGGGATATGCGGCTGCACTGGCATTTGCACTGGCTATTATTATTCTGGTTGCAACGCTGATCCAGCGTAAATTTTCGAAGGAAGAATCACTTTATTAAGGGGGAACAGACATGAGTTCCAGGAAAAAATCATTCAGCAAGCGTCTTCTTTACGTCATTCTTGTTCTATACGCTGTCACCACACTTGTTCCGTTCTTATGGGCCCTGTCATCCTCATTTAAGACATTAGAAGAAATTATTAGCGGGACCATGAACTTTATTCCGAAAAACTTCACTCTGGCAAACTATCAGCAAATCTTTGTGGAACAGGACCTTTTTCCAAGATGGCTATTAAATTCTCTTATTATCGCCGTAATTGGGACGTTGCTAAATATCATTTTTAACTCAATGGCAGGCTATGCTCTTGCAAGACTTGCGTTTCCCGGAAAAAAGGCCCTGTTTATCATTATTCTGGCCGTCTTAATGATACCGGCACAAGTCACCATGATTCCAAACTATTTAATCCTTAAGGAATTAGGCTGGTTGAACTCTTATCAGGGAATGATCGTTCCGGCGATGATTAACGCCACCTTTATCTTTATGATGAGACAATTCTTTATCAATTTCCCAAAAGAATTGGAGGAAGCTGCACAGCTTGATGGGCTCAGCCGCTTGGGGATCTTTTTCAAGGTAGTGCTGCCTCTGGCCAAACCTGCTCTGGCTGCCCAGGCAATCTTTGTCTTTATGGGCTTCTGGAATGACTTCATGAGACCGCTGATCGTCATGACAGATACAGAAATGTACACTCTTCCATTAGGGCTGAATACGTTTAAAGGCCAATTTGTCAGCTACTGGAACTACATTATGGCAGCTTCCATGGTCTTTACGCTTCCAGTCCTGCTGCTATATGCATTCTTTAATCGCTACTTTATTAAAGGAATTTCGTTTACGGGCGGGAAGTAATAAAGGGCTTCGGGCAGGGGCTATCTTTTGAAGGTGTCACTTGGGAAATATGGTAAAAAACTTAAGAGCTAAATCTTTATCAGATATACAAACAATCAGCCCAGCTGTTTATACAGCTGGGTATTTTCATGCTTAAAGCAGTTTTCTAGATAACATATTTGTTATAAAAATTCAAAAATATGAATTTTAATATTTAAAAGTTTACTTTGAATTTTCTAATAACATGTGTATAATACATTTAAGGTAATGAAACGGAAAATGTCCGAAATAACATTCAACAAGGGGGATCTTTATGGACAGCAGCTTTTTAAAGGAAATAACTCCCCAGCTGATCAAATGGCGGCGCACTTTGCATGCACTGCCTGAACTGGGGTTCATGGAGTACATCACTACATACCGGATCGGAAAAGAACTGGAAAAGATGGGTTTCAAACTTTATATAGGGAAAGACGCGCTTGAAGAGAATTCCCGTATGGGGCTTCCTGCACAATCCGATCTGGAGGCACAAGAGAAAAAGGCAAGGGAATGGGGAGTTGAAGAATCCTGGCTCGATCAAATGCGCGGCGGCAATACCGGGCTTGTGGCAGTCTGGGATACTGGCAGAACAGGAGACCATGTTGGTTTCCGCTTTGATATTGACGCCCTGCCGATAAACGAATCTGCAGATCCTGCCCATCGTCCAGCTCAATACGACTTTATCTCAAAAGAAGAGAATGTGATGCATTCGTGCGGACATGACGGACATACCGCCATCGGCCTTGGGGTTGCTCAGTATATCGCTTCCCATAGTGACCAGCTTAAGGGCCGCTTTACCCTTTTATTTCAGCCGGCAGAAGAAGGTGGACGAGGTGCTAGGGCGATGACAGACAAAGGCTGGCTTGATGATGTTGATTATTTTTATTCAGGCCACATTGGCATTAAGTCCCTGCCCGTTGGAACAATCGCAGCCACAACGCCAGGATTTCTGGCTTCAACCAAATACAATGCATATTTTAAAGGAGTTTCCTCACATGCCGGCATCAATCCCGAACTCGGGAAAAATGCTTTATTGGCAGCGACGACAGCTGCTAACAACCTTTACGGCATTCCGCGCCACCATGATGGGGTCACCAGGGTGAATGTTGGGAAGCTGGCCGCAGGAAGCGGCAGGAACATCATCCCGGGAGACAGCTATATGGAAATTGAGGTACGTGGTGAGACTCCGGAAATTGCACAATATATGGCTGAAAAAGCGACCCGGATTCTTCAGGCGGCAGCAGATATGCACGATGTGTCCTGCACACTCGAAGCAGTCGGAGTTACGGAAGTGGTTGTCTGTGATGAAGAGCTGATCCCGAAAATTACCGAATGGTGTGCATCAAGCGAGCTTGTGAAGGAGGTGCTGCCATCTGTCCCTGTCTCCGGATCGGAAGATGTCAGCTTTATGATGAACAGGGTCCAGAAGCATGGCGGCAAAGCTACGTTTATGCTGTTTGGGACGAAGCTTGACTATCCTCACCACCATCCTCAATTCGATTTTGACGAAGATGCTTTACTGGTTGCGGTCGATGCTTATATTCATATCTTAAATGGCGGTTCGGCCATTTAGAATTAAGGGAGGAAATCATGAACTTTACAAAAGCCTTTTTGGCAGAAAATAAAGAGACATTTGAAAAAATAAGCGAGTATATCTATCACCATCCTGAAACTAGATTTGAAGAGTATGCATCAGCAGAATTTCTGGCATCCCAATGTGAAAAAGCAGGCTTTCAGGTTGAACGGAATGCTGGAAATATTGAAACCGCTTTTGTAGCTTCTTACGGAAGCGGAGCTCCTGTTATTGGCTTTCTTGGTGAATTCGATGCTCTGTCCGGATTGGGGCAGGTGCCAAATAAAACTTCGTATGAGCCAACCGAGCTGAATGTCGGTCATGGCTGCGGCCATAACCTCCTGGGGACCGGCGCCTTTGCGGCAGCCTGTGCAGCAAAAAAATATTTAGAAGAAAACAATCTGCCTGGGACTGTTAAGTTTTTTGGCTGTCCAGGCGAAGAGGGCGGCTCCGGAAAAACCTTCATGGTCCGCGAAGGAGTATTTGAAGGGGTGGACGCAGCCTTAACATGGCATCCATCTCCGGCCAACAGCATCATGAGCTTATCGAGTCTCGCAAACTATCAGGTTTATTTCAGATTTAAAGGCTTATCCTCACATGCGGCGAACTCGCCTCATCTTGGGCGAAGTGCCCTCGATGCGGTTGAGCTCATGAACGTAGGTGTGAATTACCTTCGCGAGCATGTCGTGCCGGAAGCCAGAATGCATTACGCCATCACCAACACAGGGGGCATCTCGCCGAATGTCGTACAGGCAGACGCCGAGGTCCTTTATCTGATCCGTGCGCCAAAGGTTCAGCAGGTGGACGAAATCTATAAACGGGTATGCAAAATCGCGGAAGGCGCAGCTCTAATGACAGAAACAGAGCTTACCATTGAGTTTGACAAGGCCTGCTCCAATTATATTCCAAACCGCAGCCTTGAAAACATTCTCTATCAAAGCCTTCAGGAAGCCGGAATTGAACAACCCGATGAAGAAGAAAAGGTCTTTGCCGAAAAGCTTTGGACAACCCTATCAGATGGTGAAAAAGAAAGCTATTTAGATATTTTACGAGGGTTTGGCTATGTGGGGGATGGCAGTGAATTTGAGGGGAAATACCTGGCTGAAACCATCTCAGCCTATGAACCTTCCAAAGAAGTCCTTGCCGGCTCTACCGATGTCTCAGATGTAAGCTGGGTTGTTCCAACCGCGCAGCTGACAGCCTCAACATCAGCACTGGGAACACCGCTGCATACCTGGCAGATGACCACTCAAGGCATCAGCACCTATGCGCACAAAGGGATGCTCCGGGCAGCAGAAGCTATGGCATTAACCGGTGTAAAACTGCTGACCGACCAGGAAAAATTGGAAGCTGTTAAACAGGAATTCAAAGAGTTTAAGGAAGCTAATCCTTACACATGTCCAATTCCGAAAGAGGTTAAGCCTTCTGCTTTAAAGTAGAAGGGGACGAGTGAGTCTGAGCTGGAGCAACTTCGGACAGAGAAAGCAGAAATGCGGGGTTTTGAGTCGGAACCCGGAGCAACTTCGGACAGAGAAAGCAGAAATGCGGGGTTTAGAGTCGGAACCCGGAGCAACTTCGGACAGAGAAAGCAGAAATAAAGGGTTTAGAGTCGGAACCCGGAGCAACTTCGGACAGAGAAAGCAGAAATGCGGGTTTTGAGTCGGAACCCGGAGCAACTTCGGACAGAGAAAGCAGAAATGCGGGGTTTAGAGTCGGAACCCGGAGCAACTTCGGACAGAGAAAGCAGAAATACGGTGCTTTGAGTCCGAACCCGGAGCAACTTCGGACAGAGAAAGCGGAAATACGAGCTCTTGAGTCCGAACCTGGAGCAACTTCGGACAGAGAAAGCAGAAATACGGGGTTTAGAGTCGGAACCCGGAGCAACTTCGGACAGAGAAAGCAGAAATGCGGGGTTTAGAGTCCGAACCCGGAGCAAATTCGGACAGAGAAAGCAGAAATTCGAGCTCTTAAGTCCGAACCCGGATCAACTTCGGACAGAGAAAGCAGAAATACGGGGGTTAGAGTCCGAACCCGGATTACCTAGAATCCCTTCGAACAAAAGGTCATAAACCCGAGGGGTGAATCTCAATCCGGCGAGCTTGCCAAAAAGCGAAAACAAGCATACACATTGAAAAACAACGAGGCTTAATTCATAAGTAATAAATTCCAAAAACAGAAAAGCGAGGGGAGTATATGAAAACAGAGAAACAAGGAAAGAAAGTGGTAACAGAAAATAAGAAACCAGGGATTGCCCAGCGATTCCTCAATGGGGTCGAAAAGGTAGGAAACAAGCTCCCGGATCCATTTATATTATTTGCCGGGCTCGCAGTGTTAGTTATTATTGTTTCAGCTATATTTAGTGCCTTTGGTGCTACTGTTGTCCACCCTGGCTCGGGAGAGGAACTGGAAGTTAAGAACCTGGCATCTGGAGAAGGCCTGAATTTTATCCTGACATCCATGCTTGATAACTTCACCGGGTTCGCACCTCTTGGCCTGGTTCTGTCCATGATGCTCGGGATTGGTCTTGCCGAGAAAGTCGGCATGCTGGATTATGCCATTAAGAAAACAATTTTAAAATCACCGCCGGCATTAATCACGTACACTGTTGTGTTTGTCGGGATCATGGGGAATATCGCATCCGATGCTGCGATGGTTCTGGTGCCGCCGCTTGCCGCAATGGTCTTCTACAAAATCGGCCGTAACCCGATTGCCGGTTTGGCAGCAGGGTATGCATCAGCCGGAGCCGGCTTTACAGCAAACCTGCTGATTGCTGGAACAGATGCACTATTGGCAGGGATTTCAACAGAAGCTGCCAAGATTATTGATGAGAATATGGTCGTTACACCAATTGATAACTGGTATTTTAATATTGTTTCCGTATTTGTTTTAACCATTGTCGGTGGACTTGTCACAACTAAGTTCATTGAACCGCGCCTTGGAGAATACAAAGGCGAAGAGGTTAAAGAAGCGATTAAGGAAGATCCACCTAATGCAGGTAAGGCTTTGCGAAATGCAGCGATTGCCGGATTCGCCTATATTGCCCTAATTGCGGGAGCGATCCTTATACCAAATAGCCCGTTAACCAATGAAGATGGCGGACTTGTTCCATCTCCATTCCTGGATGGCATTATTCCAATCATTCTCTTCTTCTTCATTATTATCGGTACTGTATATGGAGTAACAGTCGGCAACATTAAGAGCAGTAAAGATGTGGCTAATTTCATGGCAGAGGCTATGAAGGACTTAGCATCCTATATTGTCTTAATCTTCGCAATCGCTCAATTTATCGCGTACTTCAGCTGGTCTAATATCGCAACATGGGTAGCGGTTAATGGAGCAGAGTTCCTGAAAGACGTGGAGTTCACCGGAATCGGATTGATTATTGGCTACATCATTTTTACAGCTTCCCTGAACTTCCTGATCACTTCAGGTTCAGCGAAGTGGGCGCTTGAAGCACCAGTCTTCGTTCCAATGTTTATGCAGCTTGGCTATCACCCTGCATTTACGCAAGTGGCTTACCGTGTAGCAGATTCATCTACGAATATCGTGACACCGATGATGCCATATATGGTTATCGCCCTGTCGTTTATGCAGAAGTATGACAAAAAAGCGGGAATTGGAACATTCATTTCATTAATGATTCCGTACTCGATTACGTTCCTGATCACGTGGATCATTATGCTTTTAGTATTCGTCTTCTTTGGAATCCCGTTTGGTCCGGGAATCGGTCCTTATCTATAAGAACAGGATGTGGTTAAAAAGTGAGTAATCTTGAAAATCAATTAAAAGAGTGGCGCCGTGATTTTCACCGTTATCCAGAGGGAGGCTTCCTGGAAATGCGGACAGCCTCCATTGTCGCATCGATCCTGGATGAACTTGGCTTCGGGCTGGAAATGGGCAGGCAGGTAATGGCTGCTGATTATTTTATGGGTAAGCCAAATCAAGAGGAAACAGCCGCACATTATCAATGGGCTCTCGAAAATGGGGCGAAAAAAGATTATATTGAACCCTTCAAAGATGGATACACAGGCATTGTCGCGACTATGGATACGAAAAAGGAAGGGCCAACCATCGCCTTCCGTGTGGATATGGATGCATTGCCGATCCATGAATCAGAGGCAGACAGCCATTTTCCGCAAAAAGAAGGATTCAGGTCTGCAGTTCCAAACACCATGCATGCCTGCGGACATGATGCCCATACAACCATCGGGCTTGGCCTGGCAAGCTTGATTGCTGAAAACAAAGACAGCCTTAAGGGGAAAATCAAACTGATTTTTCAGCCTGCAGAAGAAGGCACCCGCGGGGCTCGTTCAATGGCCGAAGCCGTAGTTATCGATGATGTGGATTATTTAATTGCCTCACATGTCGGCACAGGAGTTCCAGATGGACATTTTGTGGCATCAAAAAACGGATTTCTGGCAACGTCAAAACTTGATGTAACGTTTAAAGGAGTTTCTTCCCATGCAGGCGGAAATCCGGAAGAGGGGAAAAACGCCCTGCTGGCAGCCGCTTCTGTCGCTCTGAATATTTACGCTATTCCGCGTCATTCAGAAGGGGCAACCCGCATCAACGTGGGTGAATTGCATGCAGGCTCAGGCCGCAATATTATCGCAGATAAAGCGGTGCTGAAAATTGAAACACGCGGGGAAACGACAAAAATTAACGAATATGTCAAAGCACAGGCCGAAGCAGTTATTGCAGGATCAGCCCAAATGTATGGAGTAGAATACGAGATTCATACTGTAGGCGAGGCCATTAGTGCTCATGGTTCAAAAGAGCTGGCATCCGTCCTGCATGCCTGTGCACAAGAAGCTTCCTATATAAAAGAAAGCATCCTCGAAGACAATTCACCTGCAGGCTCTGAGGACGCAACCTTCTTCATGGAGCGTGTTCAGCAAAATGGAGGACAGGCCACCTACTGCATTTTCGGCACAGAACTGGCGGCAGGCCATCATAACGAGAAGTTCGATATTAATGAAGGCACGATGAAGAATGCCGTCCAGCTGCTGTTTGAATCTATAAAAAAATTAAATTAAGGAATAGATGAGGCAGAGCAATCTGCCTCATTTTAGATCAGGGAGGAGTGTTGAGAATGAAAGAATGGCTGGATAAGCATCTGAAAGCGTTAAATTTAACAGACAGCATGAACCAGGCAGAAGGGTTCTGCCGGTTAGGCTACACGGAAGAAGAATGGCGGGCCATTGATGTATTTGTTTCCATTGCTGAGGATATCGGTTTGAAGGTTCGAAGAGATGAAGCGGGGAATGCGATTGCCCGCTGGGAAGCTGAAGATTCATTACCGGCTGTTGCCGTAGGTTCTCATGTGGATACCGTAAAGGGCGGAGGAGGCTATGATGGAGTTGCCGGTGTCCTTTGCGGTCTGGCTGCCGTAAAGAAATTGAAAGAAGAAGGGTTCCAGCCTGCTTCCTCAATTGAAGTCATTTGTTTTGCATCTGAGGAATCATCCCGTTTTGGCGTATCAACCATTGGCAGCAAGGCAATGAGCGGCCTTCTTAATAAGAATGATGTGGAAGGTGTAACGGATGAGGATGGCATCACCATCCGCCAGGCAGTCGAGGACATGGGACTGTCATGGGATGCAATTGAAGAGGCTGAACGGCCGGAGTCAGCTTTAAAAAGTTTTATCGAGCTTCACATTGAGCAGGGAACCAGAGTGGAAGATGCCGGTGCAGACTTTGGAGCAGTAACGGCAGTTGCCTGTCCAATCCGCTTAAAGGTAATCGTCGATGGACAGATGGGGCACACAGGAACGACCCCGATGGGCAAAAGAAAGGATGCCTTTGTTGCGGCGGCACCTCTCGTTCCATTTATATCAGAGACAGCTCTTGCTTTATCGAATTCCAGTGCGGTGCCAATTGTGGCAACAGCAAGCACCTTTGAACTAAAGCCGAACGCCATGAATGTAATTCCCGGAACGGTTGAGCTTGGAATTGATATCCGCAGTGTGGATGATTCACTGAAAAAAGAAATGGAGAAGCGTATCCGTGAAAAATGTCATCAGCTTTCGGAATCTTTTGGTGTTACAATAGAAGTAAAAACGCTTGTTCATAATCCATCCGTTCAGCTTGATGAGGCAGTGATGCGAAAATTGCAGCAATCAGGTGAAGCGTTGGGATACAAAGCCTTGGTGCTTGAAAGCGGCGCAGGCCATGATGTGATGAACATGGCGGCCAAATGGCCTTCAGGGCTTTTATTCATTCCCTGCAAAAATGGCCTCAGTCATCATCCTGAGGAGTTTGCCTCTATTGAAGATCTGGAAATGGGAACAAAGATTATCGCACAATATTTAAAAACTGAAACTAGCATATAAAGAAGAAGCAGGTGGAAAAGAATGAAAATTCGCGTTGGGGTAGTGGGACCGGGAGACTCCGTTGGACACATTCTTGCCTTGTCGCGTGAATACAGCGAGCTTGAGATGATTCCATACATTTATAAGGAAACAAAAGAAACGGAAAAGATAATCAGGGAACATAAAACGGAAATCGATTTATGGTTTTTCTCCGGACAGGCCCCTTATTTTTACGCGCGTTCAAAAGGGCTGATCGGGGAAGAAAATGCCCATTATCCCCCTCTATATGGCTCCAGCCTGCTGGGAACACTCCTTGAAGCGCATCTCAGGGAAGGCGGATTTCAGCAGGCAAGCTTGGACACCATTCAGGAGTCCGAGCTTGATATACTTAAGAATACATATTTTTTAGGAGATTTGAACATCCACACATTTTCTTACAATGAATACGAACCGGCAGAGGAAATCATCCATTTTCATAAGGAGCTTTATGAGAAAGGAAAAACGGAGGTCGCATTGACATGTGTCCAGGAGGTTCATGACCGGCTGAGGGAGCAGGGAATCCCATGCTACCGGGTGGTTCCGTCACCTGTCGCGATCAAACTTGTGCTCCGCTACTTAAGGGAAAGAGGCCAATCCAACTGGTATAAACGCTCCCAGATAGCGATTATGGGAATGGAAGTCGTTCACTCTCCAAGCTCACTCGAAGAGCAGCATTTTACCTATGAAATGAAGCGGCATGAGCTGGAAATCAAGCAGGTCATGCTTGACTATGCCGAAAAAGTGCAAGGCTCCTTTGTGCAGATCGGGGATGGTCTATTCTTTATTTATACAACCCGGGGCGAGATGGATATGCACTTTCAGGAAGCGTCCATGTACTCTCTTATAGAAGAAGCGAAAATCCACAGCAAGCTGAAGGTCAGAATCGGTGTGGGGTACGGGCTGACAGCTTATGATGCAGAGCAGAATGTGAGGCTCGCCCTCCAATATGCGCGTGACCAGAAAGCTTCTCCTGTGATTAGTGTCGATGAAAACAAGGAAATTAAGGAACACCTTTCCGAAAGCGGCGAAGAGGCAATTTCCTACCAGCAGCGCATCTGGGGAGAGGAATGGGAAGAACGCTTTAAAGGCGCCAAAATCAATCCGGCAATCGTATCCAAAATCGAATACCTTTCAAGGCACTATCAAAAAAAGATTGTCACTGCACAGGAAGTCTCAAGGTGGCTGAAGAACACCGAACGCAACTCAAGAAGGATTATGGCGGAGCTCGAGCGGCTGGGGCTTGCCAAAGTGACGGGTGAAGAACAGCCCGGACAGCGCGGGCGGCCGCGGAAGGTTTATGAGTTGAAGTTTTGAAAAACTGGAGCTTAATATGTTTGAACAAAAGTTTCATCAAACATTTCAAAAAGCCTGGCTGATTATTCAGCTGGGTTTTTTGGTTTGTTTAACTTTTCAAACCGGGAGAAGAAAATCAGTTTTTACAGATATGTACGATGGAAAAATGTTCAAGACTATTGATCTAAATAAGAAAACGAGCTATAAAAGTCCTAATTTCCCGAAAATTCGACTTTTATGTTAGTTAGTTAACGCAGAAATGTGATATAGTTAAATTAGTAACAGGTCATAATAGTTAGCTATAAAATAGCGATGGAGGTCTACACTTGTTAACAAATCATCTCGATTTTCGTCTGGAGCCGAAGGTAAGGGAATTGTATGAGGAGCACAAAAAGCGGGCTGAAAAAATAGATTGGGGCTATCACGAATTTCTTCCATGGGATAAAGCGCAGGATTTCCGGCGTGTACCATGGGATGAAAGCCAGGTGACGCTTCCGGAGTCCGTCATTACGGCTGTGGAGACAGCTCTATTGACAGAAGTAAATCTCCCATGGTTTACATCATATTTAGACCAGACCTTTAAAGGGTCATTGAGTGTTATTAAGGAATTTGTGCATACCTGGACAGCGGAAGAGGATCAGCACTCCAATCTGCTTGAAACCTATCTCTTAATCACGCGTAATGTCCATCCGGGCAGGCTTCACCAGCTGCATAAGCAGACAGTGGAAAACGGCTGGAATCCTGATTTCCATACCCCATTTGAAACAATGGTCTATACCTCCATGCAGGAGCTGGCCACCATGGTGTTCTACTATAATGTAGCGAAGGTAGCGGGTCCACATGATAAGGATTTGTCCACCTTGCTGAGGCGTTTGGCTAAGGATGAGACCCTGCATTATACATTTTACAGGGATGTTATAAAACATCACCTGCAATTAGAACCTAACTATTGCTACTACCTCGCGAACGTCATCATGAACTTTAAAATGCCGGGTGCTGTCATGCCGGACTTTGAAAACCGGATGGCTATCATTGCAAAAGAAGCCAACTACGGCCCGCTGGAATACTTTGATCAGGTTCTCGATGTCATTATAGACTATTGGGAAATTGAAAAGCTTCGGCCGATCGCACCTGAAGCAGAGAAAGCAAGACTTGATATCCTAAACTATCATGCCCGCCTCAAAAAGGTTCGGGATCGATTTTACAGCAAGAAATAATTTATAGAACCGGCGTTGCTGGTTCTATTTTTTGTTGGAAAAAAACCGAATTGTGAACGCTGCAAATAGAATCGTGAACTTGCAAATAGAGTATTTGATTCTGCAAATAGAATCGCAAACTTGCAAATAGAGTTTTTCATTCTGCAAATAGGATTGCCAACTTGCAAATAGGTTCTTCATTCTGCAAATAGAATCGCAAACTTGCAAATAGGGTTCTCATTCTGCAAATAGAATCGCAAACTTGCAAATAGAGTTCTTCATTCTGCAAATAGAATCGCAAACTTGCAAATAGAGTATTTGATTCTGCAAATAGAATCGCAAACTTGCAAATAGAGTTTTTCATTCTGCAAATAGAATCGCAAACTTGCAAATAGAGTTTTTCATTCTGCAAATAGAATT
>NZ_NJQY01000013.1:0-137688 GCF_010628845.1 Bacillus sp. 22-7
GATACAGTGAAACTTGCCGTCGCGCATGCAGAGGCTTAGTTGAACCAATCGGGTTCGTAGTGTCGATTGATCGAAGCGCTAGCGGAGATCTTAGCGACACTAGAACGCGACTAACAATCAGTGGGGGATAAGGAAAACCCCCACTGATTGAAGTTTCACTTTATTTTTCAGTCTCTTTTGGTTGACGGCGTGGTGAATGCGCGTTAAACTACATATAACTTCAATCTACTACCATATTAGCGAACTAAAGGATTCGGAATTTTTAAGTCATAGAGGTGAATGGTTTGAGCCGATTATTTATGTTTGAAAAGCCGTTAGGCATGAGAGATACATTACCTGATCTATACGAAAGAAAAGCTGCAGTCCGTACATCCATCCAGGAGGAAATGAAACGCTGGGGCTATCAGTTTATCGAAACGCCTGCACTCGAATACTACGAAACAGTAGGGGCGGCTTCAGCGATATTGGATCAGCAGCTGTTCAAGCTGCTTGATCAGCAGGGCCATACCCTGGTGCTCCGGCCGGATATGACAGCGCCGATTGCAAGGGTTGCAGCATCCCGTCTCTTAAAAGACGAGCTGCCGATCAGACTTGCGTATTCCGCCAATGTATACCGTGCACAGCAGCGGGAGGGAGGCAGGCCGGCTGAGTTTGAGCAAATCGGTGTTGAATGCATTGGGGATCATACGATCAGTGCGGATGGCGAAGGAATGGCGCTCATGATCTCTGCTCTAAAAGAAGCAGGGCTTCGGAACTTTCAGCTTTCAGCAGGCCACATCGGCTTTGTCCGTGACTTCTTCCAGCAGATTTTAGGAACGGAAGAACGAGTGGAAAACCTGACAAGATTTTTATATGAGAAAAATTATGTAGGATACAGGGAACATGTAAAGAGTCTGGCACTTTCGTCCATTGATAAACAAAGGCTTCTTGATTTCCTTAAATTAAGGGGCGGTGAAGAAGTCATTGAGATTGCCTATGGCCTTCTGGAAAACGGCACAGGAAAAAAGGCATTAGCTGAGCTTGAACAGCTTTGGAGCATTATGCGGGACTACGGCCAGGAAGGCACAGTTAAATTTGATTTAACGCTTGTCAGCCATATGAGCTACTATACGGGTATTCTTTTTGAAGTATATGCAGGTAATGTTGGTTTCCCGATCGGAAATGGCGGCCGCTACGATCTGCTGCTTCAAAAGTTCGGAAAAGATACGGGAGCAACCGGCTTTGCCATTAGATTGGACCGTCTGCTTGAAGCGCTGGAAGACAGCAATGAGGCTGAACCTGTTTACTGCATTTTATACAGTCCGGAACGCCGTAAAGAGGCATTCGATTTTGCGAAGGAAGAACGTTCTGCCGGAAAGAAAGTGGTCCTGCAGGATATTAGCGGTGTTAAGGACATAGATGCCTGCACCAGCCAGTACGAGGACATTACCTTTTTAGTCGGAAAAGCTGGAAAGGAGAGCATAAAATGAGTGATGTTTTAACGATTGCGATGCCAAAGGGCCGCATTTTTGAAGAAGCAGCTGAATTGCTCCGCCGTGCAGGCTTTCAATTGCCGCCGGAATTTGATGATTCACGTAAATTGATAATCGATGTGCCGGAAGAGAATTTCCGCTTTATCCTGGCAAAGCCGATGGATGTGCCAACGTATGTGGAGCATGGTGTAGCAGACCTTGGGATTGCCGGAAAGGACGTAATGCTTGAAGAAGAGCGGGATGTCTACGAGCTTCTTGATTTGAAAATCAGTGCCTGTTATCTCGCTGTTGCGGGACTGCCAAACACCAGGCTGAATGATGTGGCTCCTAAAATTGCTACAAAGTATCCGCAGATTGCGGCAGCGTATTTCCGTGAACAGGGGGAGCAGGTGGAGATCATTAAATTGAACGGCTCCATAGAACTGGCCCCGATGATCGGGCTGGCGGACCGGATCGTGGATATTGTATCAACCGGCCGGACACTGAAAGAAAACGGGCTCGTTGAATACGAAACCATTGTCGGAATCACCTCAAGATTGATCGTCAATCCAGTCAGCTACCGCATTAAGGATGAACGAATCAGCGAGCTGGTTGGCCGGCTGACAGAAGTTATTTCACGAGAAGAAATAAGCTCTTAAAAGGATGTAGAACCCCTATGAAAATTTTAAAAATTGATGACCAGATTTCAATTAAACGGTCTGTTGATAACGGAACAGAA
The DNA here is from genome assembly GCF_010628845.1 of Bacillus sp. 22-7. Taxonomy (NCBI): domain Bacteria; kingdom Bacillati; phylum Bacillota; class Bacilli; order Caryophanales; family Bacillaceae; genus Bacillus; species Bacillus sp. 22-7. The sequence continues at coordinate 2,191 of NZ_NJQY01000013.1, forward strand.
GAACAGCGGGCGATTGTAAAAAATATAATTGAAACAGTCCGCCAAAACGGCGATCAAGCTTTAAAAGAGTACACAGAAAAATTTGATGGCATCTCTCTGGATGAATTAAAGGTACCACAGGCTGAAATAGGAGAAGCGTTGAGTCAAGTGGATGGGAAAATCCTTGAGATCATTAAAGAAGCTGCCGAAAATATCCGGTCTTTTCATGAAAAACAGCTTCGTCCTTCCTGGATGACAACAGAAGAGAACGGCACAGTCCTTGGCCAAAAGATTACACCGCTTGATTCAGTTGGCCTGTATGTCCCGGGCGGAACGGCGGCATACCCGTCATCCGTACTCATGAATGTGATTCCGGCAAAGGTTGCGGGGGTCAAGAGAATCGTGATTACTTCTCCTCCTGATAAAAAGACTGGAAAGCTGCCTCCGGCTGTTCTGGCAGCAGCACACATCGCCGGTGCGGAAGAAATCTATAAAGTCGGCGGAGCCCAGGCGATTGCTGCATTGGCATATGGAACCGAATCGATCCGGCCTGTCGACAAGATCACAGGTCCGGGGAACATCTACGTTGCCCTCGCAAAACGCGAAGTTTTTGGGGATGTTGATATAGATATGATCGCAGGTCCGAGTGAAATTGCGATTCTTGCAGATGAAACGGCACAGCCAGATGAGGCGGCGGCCGATCTGCTATCACAGGCTGAGCATGATCCTATGGCGTGCGCTGTGCTCGTGACACCATCTTCTGCTTTGGCAGAAGCGGTGTCAGCAGAAGTGGAACGCCAGCTTGCCGATCTGCCCCGCCAGGAAATTGCTGCTCAATCCATCAGGAATTACGGAGCTATTTATGTGACGGAAAGCATGGATGAGGCTGTTGAAACAGTGAACAGCCTGGCTCCTGAACATCTGGAGATTTTAACAGAAAATCCGATGGAGCTTCTTGGACGGATTCGTCACGCAGGAGCGATCTTCCTCGGAAGATTCAGCCCTGAACCGGTTGGCGATTATTTTGCCGGTCCAAACCACGTCCTGCCGACAAACGGGACAGCCCGTTTTTCAAGCCCGCTTAATGTGGAGGATTTTCAAAAGAAATCAAGCATTCTTTTATACAGCGAAAAAGCATTAAAAGATAACGCCGAGAAAATTGCGTCCTTTGCGCGTCTGGAAGGCCTTGAAGCCCATGCCAGATCCATTGAAACAAGACTAAGAAAATAAGCTGGAGGAATAATCATGGCCAGAACTGCTGAAATTTCACGTAGAACCAATGAAACGAATATCACTCTATCCTTAAATATAGACGGAGAAGGCAAAAGCGATCTGGAAACAGGCGTGCCTTTTATGACACATATGCTGGACCTGTTTGCCAAGCACGGACAATTTGACTTGAATATCGTTGCAAATGGCGACACCGATGTGGATGATCACCATACTACAGAGGACATTGGCATCTGCTTAGGCCAGGTGCTGAAGGATGCTTTAGGAGATAAAAAAGGCATCAAGCGCTATGGGAATGCTTTTGTTCCAATGGACGAAGCACTGGCTCAAGTGGTAGTTGACCTCAGTAACCGCCCTCACCTTGAGATGCGTGCCGAGTTCCCAAGCCAAAAGGTGGGGACATTTGATACAGAGCTAGTGCATGAATTTCTCTGGAAACTCGCGCTTGAAGCGAGAATGAACCTGCATGTCATCGTTCACTATGGACAGAATACACACCACATCATTGAGGCGATTTTCAAGGCGCTAGCTCGTGCGCTGGATGATGCAACTACGATCGATCCGCGGATTAAGGGAGTTCCCTCAACGAAAGGGCTGTTGTAAATGATCGGCATCATCGATTACGGGATGGGGAATTTGTTCAGTGTCAGCAAAGCGCTTGAACGGCTGGAGGTTGCTTATTTCCTTTCTGAAAATAAAGACGAGCTTCTGAGAGCGGATGCCCTGATTTTGCCGGGTGTCGGCTCTTTCAAGGATGCAATGAATATCTTAAATTCTACTGGCCTGGCAGATCTGGTTAAGGAGTTTGCTGATACAGGCAAGCCGCTCCTTGGCATTTGCCTTGGCATGCAGCTTTTATTTGAAAGCAGTGCTGAGAATGGACTGACAGAAGGATTGCAGCTTCTGCCTGGCCATGTGAGGCGGTTTCCCGGTGCAACAGCAGCAGGTGAAACGTACAAAGTTCCGCATATGGGCTGGAACCGTCTTGAATTCCTGCAGGGTTCGCCGATTTTAAAAGGGCTTGATGAAGATTATGTCTATTTCGTCCACTCTTATTTTGTAGATACAGATGATAAAAAGGTAGTTATCAGCAGGAGTTTGTATGATGTAGAAGTGCCGGCAGTGGTCGGCAGAGGCAATGTGTTCGGCATGCAGTTCCACCCTGAAAAAAGCAGTTCGCTCGGCATGGCGCTTTTACGCAATTTTACCGAGCTGGTTGAAGAAAGGATGTCTGTGAAATGAGTTTTACCATCTATCCGGCAATCGATATGAGAGGCGGCAAGTGCGTCCGGCTCCTGCAGGGGGATTATGATAAGGAAACGGTGTATGGAGACTCTCCGTTTGATATGGCCAAAAAGTTTGCTGATGAAGGAGCAGACTGGATTCATATGGTAGATCTTGACGGGGCAAAGGATGGGAAGCAGGTTAATGATCAGTATGTCATCCAGGCTGCCCGCGAACTTGGCGCCTCTGTCCAGATTGGCGGGGGAATCCGTACAGAAGAAGACATCCTGCATTACCTTGATAATGGTGTAAGACGCGTAATTATTGGAAGCATCGCCGTCTCCAATCCTGAGTTTGCTATTGACATGATCCGCAAATATGGCAAAGCCATAGCGGTAGGACTTGATGCGAAAAATGGCTATGTGGCCACTCACGGCTGGCTGGAGACATCTGAAGTCAAGGCAGTTGACTTGGGTAAGCGATTTGCCGACGCCGGTGCGGAAACATTTATATTTACAGATATCGCAACAGATGGAATGCTTTCTGGTCCTAACGTTGAAGCTGTTCGCCTGCTTGCGCGGGAAACTGGCAAAAGTGTAATTGCATCCGGCGGGGTCAGCCAGCTGGCTGATTTGGCGGAACTTCAGGAATACACATCTGAAGGTGTTGCCGGGGCCATCGTCGGAAAGGCAATATATGAAGGCCGGTTTACTGTTGCGGAAGCTCTGAAAGAGGTGAAGGCATAATGCTGACGAAACGCATCGTTCCCTGTCTGGATGTAAAGGACGGCCGTGTGGTAAAAGGGGTGCAATTTGTGCAGCTGCGTGATGCCGGTGACCCGGTTGAGCTTGCCCGATTTTATGATGGGCAGGGAGCTGACGAGCTGGTTTTCCTTGATATCTCCGCTTCTCATGAAGGCCGGAAAACAATGGTTGAAGTTGTGAAGGCTGTTGCGTCGGAGCTGGCCATTCCCTTTACAGTCGGCGGAGGGATAAACGCTCTTGAAGATATGAAGCGAATTTTGCGGGCGGGGGCTGATAAGGTTTCTCTTAATACAGCTGCCGTAAACAATCCTGATTTAATTACAGAAGGTGCAAATTTTTTCGGATCACAGTGCATCGTTGTGGCGATTGATGCTAAATACGATGAACAGCTCGGTTCCTGGCGGGTGTACACACATGGCGGACGCACGCCGACTGATCTGGAGGTTATCGCCTGGGCCCGTGAAGCGGCAGAGCGCGGTGCCGGAGAAATTTTATTGACAAGTATGGACTCAGACGGTGAGAAAAAGGGCTTCGACATTAAGCTGACAAAAGCAGTAAGCGAGGCCGTTTCGATTCCGGTTATTGCTTCTGGCGGGGCAGGAAACGCCGATCACTTTGCAGAAGCATTTATTGATGGGAAAGCGGATGCCGCGTTGGCAGCATCTATTTTTCACTATAAAGAAACATCTGTGGCAGAAGTGAAAGCTTTTATTAAGGAAAAAGGGGTGGTAGTCCGATGAATATCGATGGTGTAAAGTTTGACGAAAAGGGACTGATCCCTGCCGTTGTGCAAGATGCGAACACAAAAGAGGTATTAACATTAGCTTATATGAATCGGGAATCCCTTTTAAAATCAGCGGAAACAGGGGAGACCTGGTTTTTCAGCCGTTCCCGCAATGAGCTCTGGCACAAAGGGGCAACAAGCGGAAACACGCAGAGAATTGTAGAAATGAAGCTTGACTGTGACCAGGATGCCATTGTGGTATTGGCTGAACCAGCGGGACCTGCCTGCCACAAGGGAACAGTCAGCTGCTTTGAGGAAAGAGTATACGGGGAAGAGTCAGGCGGTTTATCTGACTACGAAATCCTTAATACACTTGAAAAAGTCATTGAAGAACGCGAAAAGACACGCCCAGAAGGAGCCTACACGACCTATCTTTTTGAAAAAGGCGTGGATAAAATCCTGAAGAAGGTCGGCGAAGAATCCGCAGAAGTCATCATCGCTGCGAAAAATCGTGATAAGGACGAACTGAAATGGGAAGCGGCAGACCTGATTTATCATTTGATGGTGCTGCTGCGGGAGCAGGAACTGCCTTTTAGCGAAGTCTTGAAAGTGCTTAATAAACGGCATGAAAAGAAAGAACCGGCCTCCGAATAGGGAGGGCGGTTTTTTACGGAAATTTGCTTTGGGATGATTATCATTTCATCCTATCTCCTGTAAAGAATCCTGTTCTTTTCCATAAAGATCGTCCCAAAGTTCATAGATTTTCCTCCGGCCGTTTGCAATTTCAGGGTTGAATTGGATGGCAGCGTTTTGACGGACTGTATGAACGTTTCTCAGTGCCTGTTCAAGCTTCTTGGTGATGTCAGTGCTGCCTTTTCCAGCATATTTAGCAATCGAGATCCCTGCTGTTGTTCCCTGGGCCATGGCGATTTTTCCGCTTTCAATCCCAGTGATATTCCCGGCAACAAATAATCCTTCGATTGGAGTTTCCATTTTTTCAGAATGAAGCGGAACATGTCCCCCAAGTTCTGGTACGTATTGGAATGGGCAGCCGGCAACTGCTGTAAGCTCTGCTAACGGATACAAGCCACCTGCGATACAAACGAAATCTGCTTCGTATATTTTTTCCGTACCTTTGATCACGTTTCCATTCGCATCAATATCCGCAGTGAGGACGCCTTCCACATGATCCTTTCCAATAATTTCAAGTGCTGCTTTTCTAAGCTGCAATGGTGTTCCATTCACTTTAACGCCGCTTTTAGGGTAAAATTTCATTCCTAATTTGCGGAATCCTCTATTTTTCATAAAGCGGCTGCCGAAACGCAAGATTGGTGACGGGGCAAGATGTGCTGCATTTAGGAGTGACTTCAAGACTTCCTCTGGTATTCCGGCATTTTGGCTAAGCGGACTCTTTTCTGGCAGCACAATATGTTCCACATTGATCCCGGCTAATTGGAGCTCGTTTAAAATGGCAAATGCCAGAATGTTTGCACCAATGATGATGCCTTTTTTGCCAACCTCGACCCGATGAACATTCGTCATGACCTGAGCAGCTCCGATGGACATAACACCTGGAAGAGTCCAGCCTGGCACAGGAATTGGGAACTCAGCAGCACCAGTTGCCACCAGCACATAAGGAGCTATCAGTGTTCCTGTATTAGTATGAACATTCCAGCAATCCTTATCTTTTTCAAGGTTATATACAGAAACGCCGCAGCGGATATCTACTGATAGTTTCTGTGCTTCGTTGTGCAGACGAGTTGATTCTTTTATTCCATTCCACCATTCTCCGGACGGTTCCTGGTGCAATTGGCCGATTAATCTGCCGCCTGGCCTGACAAATTCATCAATGACGGTTACTTTTAAGCCATACTCAGCACAGGCTATGGCACCCGCTAAACCGGCTGGCCCAGCTCCGATTACGATTACATCTATCATTGGTTCTCCACCATCCTTTTAACTATATTAGGATGATGTTTTCCTCTTTCAACAGCCATATTTTCCTTCACAGCCGTTAAACAGGCTCTTATATTGGCCTGCCCATTAACATATACACGGCATTCCATACAGTGGCCAATATTGCAATAAAACCCTCTTGGTGTCCCACTCTCCTCATGAACTCGGAGTGTTCTCACACCGTTTGCCAGCAGAGCTGCAGCGATTGTTTCAGTTTCATATGCTTCATATTCTTTTCCATCAAATGTGAATGGAATCTTTTTTCTATCATCTAATTTGCCTAAAACCGGATGATCTATAATTCTAGCCATTATTATCACCTGCCGTTCCAAAAGTTACAGGGCGAATTGGAGGCTGATATTTTAAGGGAATTTCACCTTCGCCTGTATTAGGGACGATACTTTCAATAATCCGATCGACCATGACCCTGCAAGTGCGTCCTCCACAAAATCCCATTCCAGCTCTTGTTCTAAGCTTCAATTCCCTGGATGTACACTGATGTTCTTTTGCAGTTGCGAAAACCTGCCCATAGGTAACCTCTTCACAGCGGCAGATCACAAGTGCCTCTTTGTTACTCATTTGGAAATCCTCCTCTTCAGGTATATGCAAAGATACAATGCAAAAATCGTACCAACTTTGAAGCCTGGATATTAAATCAGCTTAAGCCAAGACGTTTGAGACGATTGTAGAGAGTCGCTCGGGTGATTCCCAGTTTTTTCGAGCATTCTAATTTGTTGCCGCCGGTTAATGCCAATGCTTTTTCGAGCACTTGCTTTTCATGCCGATCCATTTCTTCCTGAAGCGGCACAATGCCCGTTTTTATTTCTATGCTGTTTTCCTGAAGATCCATATCAGATGCATCTGGATAGCTCATTGCTGAGTGGAATGGCAAATATTCTTTTCGAATGACTCCATCTGTTGCAAAGACAACCAGGCGTTCAACCACATTACGCAGTTCCCGAACATTGCCTGGCCAATCATATTGAAGCATTTCCTGCATAACTTCCTGGGAAAAATGATGGATCGGCCGCTGATACCGCAGTGAAAAATCATTTAAAAAGTAATGAATGAGTTCAACGATATCCTCACAGCGTTCTTTTAATGGAGGGATTTTTAAACTGACCACATTTAGCCGATAATATAAATCCTCACGAAATTGGCCTTCGTTTATTAATTCTTTTAAATCCCTATTGGTTGCAGCAATTACCCGGAAATTTGCTTCAATCTCTTTTTCACCGCCAACCTTGTAATATTTTCTTTCTTGAAGCACACGAAGCATCTTGACCTGCATTTCCAAAGGCATTTCGCCAATTTCATCCAGGAAAAGAGTTCCCCCTCTAGCAAGCTCAATTTTTCCTTTTTTTCCTCTATGATCTGCACCCGAAAAGGCCCCGCGTTCATAGCCAAATAATTCGCTTTCAAATAATGAAGCTGGAATAGCACCGCAATTAATTGATATAAATGGTGCTTCAGGTCCTTCAGTTGCCTCATGAATGGATTTGGCAAAGACCTCTTTGCCGACTCCGCTCTCTCCTAAAATCAATACAGTTGACCGGACAGAGCACACCTTTTTCGCCATTTCTACAGTCTTTTCCATCACCGCGCTTTTCCCTTTAATGTATCTAAAGGGATCTGAGGGCCTGTATTTCGCCATCTCCTGTTCTAAACGGTGAACCTCAGTCGACATATTAAATAATTTCTCATTAAGAACCACCTGGCTTGTCACATCAGTTTCCGATACAACAGCCCCGATAATTCGTCCATTAAAGTGAACGGGGTTTGAATTTATTAGAACAAAAAGATCAGATCTTGGCTGGTGATGCTTTCCCCGGATTCTTTTTCCTTTGTACAAGGATTCCAGAATTTGCAGATTCTGATGTTCAAAGAATTCTATTATTGGTTTGCCAACAATCTCATCTTTTTTTACAGAGAAGATTTTTTCGGCTCCCTCTGTCCATGTGCGGACACGTTCATCAGCATCAATCACTGTGACTGAAGCGTCCGATGTATGGATGACAGCTTCATAGAAAGCCTTTAATTGGTTGTAGGAATCATGCAAAAAATCAATGATTTGTTCATTTGTGATGCAGCCGAGTGCTTGACCGCTTGAATTTACAACGGCAACGGCTGCATGGCGCTTGCAGGCATCAGCTAATGAAGCAAACGTATCATCTAAATAAACACTGACTGAGGCATTTTCATTTTTTGTGTTAAGACAGATGAAATTATTTTCAATTATTTCTTTGACTGAGGGTAATTCAAACATAATAGCCTCCTGGTATGTAAAATATTTTATACACTGTTTAATATTTTATACACTATTTTATCAAATTTTTTGACAATTAAGAAACAAAAAAATCTCTGTTTGCGCTAGAAGGATAATTATTTAGAAGGTTCTTATTTCTGAGTAAGGTTATAAAAAGTTGGCATGTTATTTGCATTAAAAATGGTGTAACAAGACGAAGGGAAGTTGGTTTTGTGAGAAATCATTGTGACGTTCTGGTTATAGGCGGGGGAATCATAGGCTGTGCAATTGCCTATTATACTTCTAAATCAGGAAGAAATGTAACAGTTATTGAAAAAGGTGAATTTGTCAGTGGCACGTCATCCCGCTGTGACGGAAATATTTTAGCTATCGATAAAGATCCTGGCTTTGATAGTCAAATGTCACTTGTCAGTCAGAAGTTAGTAGATGAATTAAGCAGAGAATTGAAGCAGCCTTTTGAATATCGTGCTCCTGGAAGCATCCTTGTCTGTGAGACAGAAGAAGAAATGGAAGCCGCACAAAAGTGGGTTGACCGGCAAAAGAAGGCCGGCTTGCCGTTCAGGATGCTGGACAGACAGGACATTCGCCAGGATTCAAAGTATTTTGCTGATGATTTATTAGGCGGGTTAGAATGTGCAACAGATTCAACCGTTAATCCATACCTTCTTGCCTTTAACCTTCTTGAGGGGGCAAAGGAGATGGGAGCTAAGGCCCATAAACAAACTGAGGTTACTGGAATGAGAAGGGAGCCGGACGGTGCATTTACCGTTGAAACATCTAATGGCACTTTCACCGCGAACTATGTCATTAATGCTGCAGGTGTATGGGCTCCATATATCGGAGAGATGCTGGACTTGCCTATTCCAATTAAACCAAGAAAAGGCCACATCATTGTCGCATCACGCCAGGAATTTGTAGGACCGAGAAAAGTGATGGAATTTGGCTACTTAATATCAAAATTTGGCGGCAGGCGCCAGGTTGACCCGATTACTGAAAAATACGGAGTAGCCCTTGTTTTTGAACCAACTGAAAGTCAAAACTTCCTGATTGGAAGCAGCCGGGAATTTGTTGGGTTTAATACAAAGATCAACAATGAAATTATTAAATGCATTGCCAATCGGGCCATTCGGTTTTATCCGAAAATGGCTGACATGATGGTCATACGTTCCTATGCCGGTTTGCGGCCCTGGACGGAGGATCACTTGCCAATTGTGTCAGAAGTAGAGGGAATTCCAAACTATTATATTGCAGCCGGTCATGAGGGAGACGGAATTAGCCTTGCTGCTGTTACTGGAAAAGTAATAGAGGAAATGCTTAATGAAAAGGAAACTTGCATCCCGATTGAACCGCTGAAATTTTCTCGATTTAAGGAAAGGGTGAGTACCTGATGAAAGCAAATCGAGTTTTTACGGCCATTGATACACACACGGGCGGCAATCCGACAAGGACATTGATTAGTGGGCTCCCAGAGCTAAAAGGAGCGACAATGTCCGAAAAAATGCTTCATATGCAAAAGGAATATGACTGGATCCGCAAGCTCCTGATGAATGAACCAAGAGGACATGACGTCATGTCAGGAGTACTTTTGACAGATCCATGTCATCCGGAAGCAGATATCGGTGTTATATATATCGAAACCGGCGGATATTTGCCAATGTGCGGACATGACACAATCGGTGTTTGTACAGCATTAGTTGAAGCGGGGTTAATACCTGTTCAAGAACCAGTTACTTCGATAAAAATTGATACACCAGCCGGCCTTGTTAAGGCAGAGATTAAGGTAGAGAACGGAAAAGCAAAAGAGGTTTCCTTCTGCAATGTTCCGGCCTTCCTGCTAAAGAGTGTCTCTGTCGATGTTGAGGGGATTGGAATTGTTGAGGCAGATATTGCTTATGGAGGCAACTTCTATGGAATCATTGATGCCCAATCTGTTGGATTAGAACTAACACCGGAGAATGCGTCAAAAATCATTGAAAAGGCTATCAAAATTAGAAATACAATTAACGCAAAAATGGATGTCGTTCATCCGCAATATCCATTTATTCGCAGCCTGACCCATATTGAGTTTTTCACTGAGCCAAGCCATGAAGAAGCAGATGTGAAAAATACGGTTGTTGTGCCTCCAGGCGGGATCGATCGTTCCCCATGCGGTACAGGCACTTCGGCTAAATTATCTGTCCTCTATTCCAAAAAGGAGATAGGGATCAAAGAAGAATTTGTACATGAGAGTATAGTTGGCTCTTTATTCCGCGGAGAAATACTTGAAATAGCAGATGTTCAGGGTGTAGAGGCTGTTATTACAAGAATCACAGGTTCAGCCTGGCTAATGGGAATGCACCGGTTCTTTTATAACGAGGAAGACCCGCTTAAAGAGGGCTTTTTACTTATTCCCCCAATGGAACATGAAATGGAGGATGTGAAATGAAAATTCAAAAGTCTTACACAGCAACTGATGTACACGTAGCAGGTGAGGCATATCGAATTATTAAGGATGGCCCACTTATTCATTATTCAAGTATACAGGAGCTGAATGAGCAATTTTCGCTTGCCTATGAGGAGGAAATTAATTTTCTTTTAAATGAGCCCCGCGGATTTGCTGGACTAATGGGTTGTCTGGTCGTTCCGCCTTTTAAAAGCGAAGCCGATGCAGCTGTTATTTTTTTCGACCATAACGGAACCGTTCCGCTGCAATATGGCGGAATCGCTGCTGTCATAACCGCATTATTAGAGTGTGGCCAGCTAAAGGCCAAGTCTTCAGGTGAATACATACTTGAAACAATCAGCGGTGTTATTGGTGTCGCTGCAACGATGAAAGATGATGAAGTGAAATTAGTTAAATTAAAAAACGAGCCATGCCAGGTTATGCAAACCAAAGTGCCAGTGTCTTATTTAGATTTAAAGACAGAAGTATCTCTAGTCCAAGCCGATCATCTTTATGCGATTTTTGATAAAGCAGAGCTGCCTTTTGAGATTGAGATGGAGGACCTTCCAGTCATAAATCAATGGGGGCAGAAGGTGATTGAAGCCTTAGAAGGCAAACATGCCTTCAGCAGAGTGATCTTGATGGATCATTCGCAAAAAAATGAAGGCAAAATCAAAACGGTAACCTTCCGTCCGGATTGTTATATTGTGCGTTCTCCAGGATTTGGAACTCTAGCTGCCTGTTGCAGCTATCTAATAGAAAATGGTGATATACCTCCTGATAGCCCAATTGAAAATGAAAGCATTTTCAACGGCAAATTGACAGCCGAGCTTTCAGCACAATTTGAAGCAGGTTACGAGTTTAGTTTTTCAGCCCGCGGATTTATTACGGGTATGCAGACATATGTATTAGACCCGGCAGATCCATTATTCGCAGGGTTTTTATTAAAATAAGAAACTATTAAAAATAGGGAGGAAAATTAAAATGACTGCAATTAGAGGAGCTTATCCAGTATTAATTACACCAATGACACAGGAGCAGGAAATTGATTGGGGCGGAGTAAAGAATAATGTCAATTACTTTGTCGATCAAGATGTGGCAGGCATCGTCATCAATGGTAGTACTGGTGAATTTGTCAGTCTGTCAAGAGAAGAAAAATACCAGATGGTAGAAACGGTTATGAAGGAAGCCGGCGGCCGCATCCCTGTTATCGTGGGTACTGCTGCGGAAACAACAAGGGAAACAATTGAGTATACAAAGCAAGCTGAAGTACATGGAGCTGATGCTGCTTTAATCATTAACCCTTTTTACATGAAGCCAAAGGAAAATGAAATTTACCATCATTTTAAAGAGGTATCCAGCAGTGTCAATCTTCCAATCATGCTTTATAACAACCCATTTACTTCCGGTGTAAATATGAGCGCAGATTTAATGCTTCAAATTGGCAAGGATTGCGAAAATGTGACTCACATTAAAGAATCAAGCGGTGAAATCAGCAAGGTAAGAGATCTTGCAAGAAAAGGAAAAGGAGATTTTGAAGTATTCTGCGGTGCTGAAGAGCTTGTAATGGAGTCTTACTTAGTTGGAGCAACTGGGTGGATTTCTGTTGCAGGAAATATCGTGCCAAAGCTGGTTACAGATATGTATAACCACTTCCAAAAAGGTGAGTTTGAAGAAGCTTGGTCCATCAATGATCGTATTTTACCACTGTGCGCGTTCCTTGAAGGATCTGGAAAGTATGTGCAAATTGTGAAGAGAGCCATGGAATTGACTGGCCAGGCTGGCGGGCCTGCGCGGTACCCTCGTTTAGGCCTATCACCGGAAGAAGATCAAAAGCTAAAAGACCTGCTTGCAAGTTTAGAGACTGTAAAAAACTAAAATAGTGAAGGAGTGAGAACATGCAAGCGACAAATTATAATCTGAAACCAAAAGTTCAAGAATTCCTGGAAGGTGTGAAAGGATTATACATTAACGGTAACTATGTACCGGCGCTTAGTGGTAAAACGTTTCCCGTCGTTAATCCGGCAAACGAAGAGGTCATTGCGGAAGTAAGTGAAGCGCAAGAGGATGATATTAACGCTGCGGTAGCTGCTGCAAGGAAAGCATTTGATGAAGGCGAATGGACAAAGATGGATGCCGCAGAACGCTCTCATCTAATCTATAAATTTGCGGATCTCTTAGAAGAAAATCGGGAAGAACTCGCTCAACTGGAATCATTGGATAACGGAAAGCCCTGCAGGGTCGCTTTGGCAGATGATGTTGACGGAACAATCCAGCATTTTAGATATTACGCAGGCTGGGCCACAAAAATATTTGGCAAGACAACTCAGGTTTCAAAGAATTATGTAACCTATACGGTACACGAACCGGTTGGGGTTGTAGGCCAAATTATTCCATGGAACTTCCCGCTCGCCATGGCTGCCTGGAAGCTCGGAGCTGCACTTGCAGTCGGATGTACGGTTGTGATTAAACCGGCAACTGAGACACCATTATCTCTTCTCTACGCAGGTAAGCTATTTAAAGAAGCAGGGTTCCCGGATGGTGTTGTGAATATTGTGCCGGGAACGGGCAGGATTGCGGGAGAAGCGATTACTGCACATAAAGATGTCGATAAGATAGCATTCACAGGATCAACGGCTGTCGGAAAAGAAGTAATGAAAAAAGCTGCAGATCAAATTAAAGGTGTTACGCTGGAGCTTGGCGGAAAATCGCCAGCCATTGTTTTAGAAGATGCTAATCTTGAGGAAGCAATTGAAGGGGTATTTAACGGAACGATGTACAATCATGGGCAAAACTGCAGTGCCTGTACTCGTGTATTTGTCCAGAGAAACATATATGATCATGTAGTAAAAGCCTTAGCAGAACGGGCGAAAGCAATGAAGCTGGGAGATGGAATGAACCCTGAAACGGAAATGGGCCCGCTTGTGTCAGCCAAACAGCATCAAACTGTTCTTAATTATATAGAACAAGGGAAGGAAGAAGGGGCGCGACTTGTAACAGGCGGGAATAAAGGATTTGAAAAAGGATATTTTGTACAGCCAACCATTTTTGCAGATGTACAAGATCATATGGTTATTGCACGTGAAGAAATATTTGGTCCTGTCATGTCCATTTTCGTTTTCGATACGATTGATGAGGTCATTAAACGGGCGAACGATAGTGACTATGGTTTAGCTGCAAGTGTCTGGACAGAAAGTATGAAAAAGGGGCATTACATTGCAAGCAAGCTGCAATCAGGTACAGTCTGGATTAATGATTTTGGACTTGAATGGGAAACAATGCCTTTCGGCGGCTACAAACAATCAGGAATCGGCCGCGAAATGGGTGGAGAGTATGGCCTGCAAAACTATACGGAAGTGAAAAGTGTATTTGTTAACATCAAACATGATGAGTTTTTATAAGGACCAATGGGACAAACTGTGCACGGATTGATGGGAGTGGGACAGCGTTTTGTCCCATTCTGTCTATATTTATCTGAATATTACTAATATTACGGATTGAAAGAGATGGAACTATCTACTTAAAGTATAAAAAGGTGGGATAAGATGGAGGAATTAGTGAATAAAGCGTCGGGGATGGTTTGGAGTCTTGGATTGGTAGCTTTCGCGCTTGGAGCTGGATTGTTCTTTTCCATTATGACACGCTTTGTGCAATTTAGATATTTTAAGGAAATGATTAAACTTCTTTTTGAAAAGGGTAACCCAGAATCCGGTGTGTCCTCTTTCCAGGCGTTTTCAATGGCTTTAGCCGGCCGTGTCGGTATTGGAAATATTGCCGGGGTTGCTACTGCAATTGCCTTTGGCGGTCCGGGAGCGGTTTTCTGGATGTGGATCATGGCTTTATTAGGAGGAGCAAGTTCCTTTATTGAATCCACTCTTGCTCAAATCTATAAAGTAAAAGATGGTAATCAATACCGGGGCGGAACTCCTTATTTTATTGAAAAAGGTTTAAATATGAAATGGTTCGCGGTGTTTGTGGCGATTGTTGTTACCCTCTGCTACGGAATTTTAGTTCCAGGTATACAGGCCAATACAATTGCTGTTGGATTTGAAAATACCATTGGTCTCAATAAAAGCATCACTGGAATCATTCTTGTTGTATTACTTGGCATCATTATTTTTGGCGGCGTTAAGCGAATTGCCAATGTTGCGGAAAAAGTTGTCCCTTTTATGGCCTTAGGGTATGTGGTTATCACCTTTGTTCTTTTATTTGCAAATGCAGCAGAAATACCAGCAATGCTTTGGCTGATTATTTCCAGTGCATTTGGTGCAAACGAAATGTTCGGCGGTATAATCGGTGCAGCGATTGCATGGGGCGTTAAGAGAGCCGTATTCTCTAATGTTGCTGGTGTAGGGGAAGGAACTTATAGTTCAGCCGCAGCAGATGTATCCCATCCGGCAAAACAAGGTCTTGTTCAAGCGTTCTCTGTTTATATTGATACCCTCATTGTTTGTACAGCTACTGCACTTATGATTTTAATTACCGGCATGTACAGCGTTACACCAGAAGGAAAGCAGCCGATTGTTGAAAATATCCAGGGTGTAGAAGCTGGACCAATGTGGACACAGGCGGCCGTTGAGAGCGTTATCCCTGGATTTGGCGGTTTGTTTGTTGCAATTGCTATCTTCTTCTTTGCCTTTACAACTCTGATGGCTTACTACTATATTTCTGAAACAACCCTTGTTTACCTTGGCAGAAAAAGAAGGCTAAAAGGGCTTAAAGCAGGCTTGATGATTGTTTTCTTAGGAATGATCTACTTGGGAAGTGTCGAAAATGCATCCCTATTATGGGCGCTCGGAGACTTTGGATTCGGAAGCATGGCCTGGCTTAACTTAGTCGCTATTCTATTCCTGACTAAAACAGCCTTAAAAGTATTTAAAGATTATGAAGAACAGAGGAAAGCAGGCATTGAACCAGTCTTCGATCCTGTTAAACTTGGCATTAAAGGTGCAGATTTCTGGGAAGAGAAAGCGAAAGAAAGGAATTCAAAAGGCAAGAAGGCAATTTAAGAGAAATACAGCCGGAAACAAAGAACACATTCCATTTTTTTATTCCAAAATTCTTATTGCACGTGGTGGCAGCCTCACTGCTGACTGCTGGAGCCCAAGTTGGGAACCGCCAGTCCTCCAGGCTGTCACCATGTTTATTTCAGCAGCTGGATTCCCAATCCTCACTTACTATAGATGATACATAAAATAATTTTCAAGAAAGCTGGCATCTTATGCTTCTATAAAATATCAAAAGAGGTCTCCTCATTATATCCAGACGATTAATAGATTTCCTCAGCCAAACTGCCGCTTAATCTCCGAAGTAAACACCATCACCGCTAAATCAACGCAATAACCCTTTAAAACATAACTGTGATAAGATTTCCAATAAAAAATCCCGCTTAAAAATAGTATTGTCATTTCTTCCCTTCTCCATAGGCTTGTTCGTGTGATATACTACTTTAGTTACTAACATTTATGGAGGATTTCATGAGTAAAGACTCTAAAGCTAGACACCAAAAGGGAAAGTTACTGTCATTTATCCCGAATGGTGAGTACTATTTTTCCAAAGGGATTAAGGCGTACCACCGCAGGGATTTTCATAAAGCGAAGAAATATTTAATGCGGGCTATGCAGCTTGAGCCGGGTGAACCGATGATTGTCTGCCAGCTTGCAATTGTTCATTCAGAAATGGGTGAGTATCAGGAGTCGAATCAGCTGCTTCATATGATATTGGAAGAGCTTGATGAGGATATGTCGGAATGCCATTATTTCCTTGCCAACAACTATGCTCATATGGGCCTTTTTAAAGATGCTTATACACATGCCAATACGTATCTGGATTTAGATCAGGATGGAGAGTTTACGGAAGATACAGAGGATCTGCTGGAGCTTCTTACGCTTGAAGCGGATGATCTGGATGACGAGCTGTACGAGCAGGATGATTTGATTACGAAGCAGGAACATGCACGGGAATTGCTGGAGTCCGGCCATTTTCCAAAAGCGGTTGAGATTCTGAACTCTGTTATTGATGAGTATCCTGAGTATTGGTCCGCATACAATAATCTGGCCCTGGCGTATTTTTACCTGGGAGAAGTGCAAAAGGCGTCAGATATTTTAGAGAAGGTACTGGAAGAAAATCCGGGTAATCTTCATGCGCTTTGCAACAAGCTGGTCTTTGCTTTTTACGAGCGGGATTTCCGGCAGGTGCGCTTGTTAAAAGAGGCTCTGAAAAAGATTAAGCCGCTTTCGGTTGAACACCAGTTCAAGCTGGGTGCGACTTTCGCTCTGACCGGCGAGTATGAGGCTTCCTTTGCATGGCTTCGCAAGCTTCAGAAGAAGGGCTTTGAAGGGGATGGACCATTTTATTACTGGCTATCCTATTCCGCCTATTTCACCGGGCGTGAAGAGCTGGCGAAATCAGCATGGAAGAAGGCAATTGAAATTAATCCGGAAAAAGAAGGCTTCGAGCCCTGGAATGATGAAAAAGTAACCAGCAGCGGCTTTGAAGACCATTACTCTTCGATATTAAAAAAGCTGGAAAGCGACTATATTGAAGAGCGGTTATTCGGCCTCTTCCTAACATCCGTATCCAGCAGAAGAGATGAAATCCTCACCTCTGAAGCTATTTTACAAAACAATAAGTTTTCAGCTGTTGAGAAGGAGTACCTTTCTTTCGTTAAAACTGAGCAGGAAGCGCCTGCCCAGGTTCAGGCTGCGCACCAAACAGCCCAGCTGTTTTATGAAAACTTCCACCCGATCGGCACGGTGGAAGCCGGACTTTATTTAATGTGGTTTACTATTTTTGCAGAATTGACAAATAACCGGCAGAATATTAAAAACAAAAATGCCTGGGCTGCAGCCATTGAGTATGTCTGGCATAAGCTTCGGAACGAAAAGGTTTCCCAGTCAAAGATTGCAGGAAGATACGGCATTTCCGCTTCGACGATGGGCAAATATGTAAAATCGGTGAATGACCGCCTTCAGTGAGCAGATATTTGGACGGAACACGTGCCAATTTTATAGGATAACAGTAAGAAGGTCATACTATAATATGCGTACTTATAAAGTGTTTGATTAATTACTGGATTTCTGATTACTGAAGGAGTGAATCGCTGTGACTGAAGAAAAAATTTATGATGTCATTATCGCTGGTGCTGGACCGGCAGGGATGACTGCTGCTGTATATACATCTCGTGCAAATTTGTCTACTCTAATGATTGAACGCGGTGTTCCGGGCGGGCAAATGGCCAATACAGAAGAAGTGGAAAACTATCCTGGTTTTGGCCATATTTTAGGGCCGGATTTATCCACGAAAATGTTTGATCATGCGAAGAAGTTTGGCGCTGAATATGCGTATGGAGATATTAAAGAAATCATTGACGGCGAAGAATACAAAACGGTTGTTGCCGGATCGAAACAATATAAAACACGCTCAGTCATTATTTCTACTGGTGCCGAGTACAAAAAGCTTGGTATTCCTGGTGAGAAAGAGCTTGGCGGACGCGGCGTATCCTATTGTGCAGTCTGTGATGGAGCATTCTTTAAAGGCAAAGAGCTTGTGGTTGTCGGCGGCGGTGACTCTGCTGTTGAGGAAGGCGTATATTTGACGCGTTTCGCCTCTAAAGTGACTATCGTTCATAGACGGGACCAGCTTCGTGCGCAGGCGATCCTGCAGCAGCGTGCGTTCGACAATGACAAAATTGACTTCATCTGGAACACGACAGTGAAGGAAGTTAACGATAAGGACGGAAAAGTGGGAAGCGTAACACTTGTTTCTGCTGAAACCGGCGAAGAAAGAGAATTCAAGGCAGATGGTGTATTCATCTATATCGGCATGGTTCCGCTTTCCAAGCCATTTGAAAGCCTTGGCATCACGAACAGCAATGGCTATATCGAAACAAACGAAAGAATGGAAACAAAGGTGGAAGGCATTTTTGCAGCAGGAGATATCCGCGAAAAATCTCTTCGCCAAATCGTTACAGCTACAGGTGATGGAAGCATCGCTGCCCAAAGCGCCCAGCACTATGTGGAAGAATTAATGGAAAGCCTGAAAGAGAAGAGATAATTTTTAGAAAAAATAGCCACTGGTTGAAAAGTTTTACAAAAAGTCATGCGGTTTTAATTCTCCTGTAACCTTGATGAAATAAAAATCGGGTAGTATAGGAATAGAAATTGACCCCCTTTTAAAGATATAATCCTTTTTAAAGCACAGGCCCATGCCTGTGCTCTTTTTTTGCGTAAATACAGTATGTTTTGAATAAGTTTTTTAGAAATCTGTATTCATTGTGGCTCTAAGACAAAAATAGTATAATGAAAAGAATAAGAAAAGTACGTTAGCCAGCCTTTGCTTTCATGAAAAAGGCGGCAGCGGTATGATTTTGGAAATTAGAGGTGAAATGTGTTGCAGCGAGTCACGAACTGTGTGTTACTGAAAGACGATAAAGTATTGCTTTTACAAAAGCCCAGAAGAGGCTGGTGGGTTGCCCCGGGCGGAAAGATGGAGCCGGGTGAATCAGTGAGGGACTCGTGCATCCGTGAGTTCAGGGAAGAAACAGGCATCTATCTGCGCAATCCGAATATTAAGGGCATTTTTACGTTCATCATGAAGGATGGCGAAAAGGTTGTACAGGAGTGGATGATGTTTACTTTTCTGGCTACAGCTTCTGATGGGCTGAACCTGGATGAATCAGAGGAAGGCAAGCTTCGCTGGCATCCGTTTTCAGAGATAAAGAATCTGCCGATGGCTGCCGGTGATTCGCATATTCTGGAGTATATGATTCATGGCCAGGGAATGATTTATGGAACATTTACGTATACGCCGGATTTTGAATTACTTAGTTACAGGCTGGATCCAAGCTGAATTTGACAGATACAGGGGGAAACAAAAATGAGTACGGGTGCAGTTAATGATACTCAAATGGTGATTATTACGGGAATGTCAGGGGCAGGGAAAACAGTAGCCATCCAAAGCTTTGAAGATCTTGGCTTCTTCTGTGTAGACAATTTGCCGCCGACGCTGCTTCCTAAATTCCTTGAACTTATGAAGGAATCCGGGAATAAAATGAATAAGGTGGCATTGGTGATGGATTTGCGCGGCCGTGAGTTTTTTGACCACCTGTTTAAGGCGCTCGATGAATTGTCCGAGACATCCTGGGTCACTCCGCAGATTTTATATCTTGATGCGGATGATTCGACACTCGTCAGAAGATATAAAGAAACAAGACGATTCCATCCCCTTGCACCATCAGGATTGCCTCTTGAAGGCATCAAGCTTGAGCGGGAGCTGCTCGAAGAATTAAAAGGCAGGGCCCGGCTGATTTATAATACGTCACAAATGAAACCGAGGGAATTGCGCGAGAAAATTCTTACGGAATTCTCATTGAATAAAAAAACCATATTTACGGTTAACGTCATGTCTTTTGGCTTTAAGCATGGAATTCCAATTGATGCCGACCTGGTATTCGATGTCCGGTTCCTTCCGAATCCCCATTATATTGAACATATGAGGCCGAAGACAGGATTAGATGAAGAGGTGTCAGGCTATGTGCTGAAATGGACGGAAACCAGTAAATTTCTTGAGAAGGTTACGGAGCTGCTGAGCTTTATGCTTCCGCATTATAAGCGGGAAGGGAAGGCTCAATTGGTGGTGGCAATTGGATGTACGGGAGGCCAGCACCGTTCGGTAGCGCTGACGGAATATATTGCAGACTACTTTAGCAAGGATTACAATACTGCAATCACCCACCGTGACATCGACAGGAGAAAGGAAAACATCAAATGAACCGACAGCCAAGAATCGTCATCATCGGCGGAGGAACGGGACTGCCTGTCCTCTTAAGGGGACTGAAGCAGTACCCTGTTGATATTACTGCCATTGTGACAGTAGCCGATGATGGCGGCAGCTCAGGAAGATTGCGAAATGATCTTCATATCCCGCCGCCCGGTGACATCCGCAATGTGCTGGCCGCTCTTTCAGACGTAGAGCCGCTCATTGAGGAGATGTTCCAGCACCGCTTTGCGACATCCAATGAATTGTCCGGGCACTCGCTTGGCAATTTAATTCTCGCGGCAATGACCTCAATTACAGGAAATTTTGTTCATGCGATTCAGGAAATGAGCAAGGTGTTAAATGTAAGGGGAAAGGTGCTGCCGGCTGCGAACCAGAGTGTGGTCCTTCACGCTGAAATGGAAGACGGGACTATCGTATCGGGAGAATCAAAAATTCCTTATTCCGGCAAAAAAATCAAGCGGGTATTTTTAACTCCTAAAAATATTAAAGCCCTGCCTGAATCACTGCAGGCAATCAGACAGGCTGACATGATCATCATTGGCCCTGGAAGCTTATATACAAGTATTCTTCCAAACTTGCTTGTTCCCAGGCTCGGACGTGAGGTCTGTCAATCGAAAGCAAAAAAAGTCTATATATGCAATTTAATGACACAGGCAGGAGAGACGCTCGATTATACAGCAAGTGACCATGTAAAAGCACTTTATGATCATATGAGCTGTGCTTTTATCAATACCATCCTGGTAAACAATGAAGAAATTCCTGCCCATATTCAGGAGAGGTACAGCGAGGAAATGGCGAGGCCTGTTGTGTATGATACAGGTGCTCTTGCCGAATTGGGCCTTGATATTATGCACGGTGAAATTGTCAGCCACGAAGGCGGGATCATACGCCATGATACAAAAGAGGTTGCCCAAATGCTTTATAATTTAATACTACATGAAACCAATAGGCGTTTTAACGCGTAATATAAAGGTGTAAAAGGGCTTTTGCCAGTAAAAAAATAAACTGTGCATACGTTTGCTCAGTGAAGAATATCTTTTTATATGTCTCTGGCTAAGCACTTTTACGGATAGGGGGTGAAGGGATGTCTTTCGCTTCGGAAACGAAAAAAGAATTGACGAACCTGGAATTAAAAGACTGCTGCGGCAAAGCGGAATTGTCCGCCTTGATCCGGATGAATGGTTCACTTTCTTTTTCCAGCCGGAAATTGATCGTTGATATTCAGACGGAGAATGCAGCCATTGCAAGAAGGATTTACACGCTGATTAAAAGGAATTACAGCGTTCAGGTCGAGCTCCTGGTCCGGAAAAAAATGCGGCTGAAAAAGAACAATGTATATATTGTCAGGCTGTCGGAACAGGCCAGCATGATTCTTGATGACCTGAAAATTTTAAGTGAGGGATTCGTATTTACACACGATATCTCCAAAGAGCTCATAAAAAAGAAATGCTGTAAGCGTTCTTATCTGCGCGGTGCATTCCTTGCCGGGGGATCGGTTAATAATCCGGAAACCTCCTCCTATCATCTGGAGATCGCTTCACTTTACAAGGAGCATAACGACTCCCTTTGTGAACTGATGAATACGTTCGGGCTGAACAGCAAAACGCTTGAACGGAAAAAAGGCTATATCACGTATTTAAAGGAAGCCGAAAAAATAACGGAATTCCTGAATATTGTGGGGGCACATGCATCTCTGCTCCGGTTTGAAGATATCCGGATTGTCCGCGATATGAGAAACTCGGTCAATCGGCTCGTGAATTGTGAAACAGCGAACTTAAACAAAACCATCGGGGCGGCCTTGCGGCAAGTGGAGAATATCCGGTTTATTGACCAGACGGTTGGACTTCAGGTTTTGCCCGACAAACTGAGGGAAATAGCCGAATTGCGTGTAGCATACCAGGATGTCACCTTAAAAGAGCTTGGGGAAATGGTCTCAGGCGGAAATATCAGCAAATCAGGCATTAATCACCGATTAAGAAAAATAGATGAAATCGCTGAAAAACTCAGAGCAGGCAGCACCATAGATGCTCACTAATAGAGGCATCAGCAGGGAGGAGATATACAATGGCAGAAAAACAGGTAGAAGTTAAGCTGAAGACAGGATTGCAGGCCCGTCCGGCTGCATTGTTCGTACAAGAGGCTAATCGGTTTTCATCCGATATTTTCCTGGAGAAGGATGGAAAGAAGGTAAATGCGAAAAGCATTATGGGGCTAATGAGCCTGGCTGTAAGCTCAGGATCAGTCATTACCCTGAAGGCTGAGGGGAACGACGAAAACGAAGCTCTCGAAGCGCTGGCAAATTATATTCAGAAGGAAAACTAAAACAACTCGCATCGGGAAGATGCGAGTTGTTTTTTATGTCTGTCTAGCTCCAGCGCCTACCCCCTCGAGGTGTCGGGGGTGGGCAAGGCGCTTCCGCTTTTCTTATTAATTATCCTTCTTCTCTTCTAGAGAGTTTCTGGAAATGATCTGGTCAACCAAACCGTATTCAAGAGCTCGTTCAGCTGTCATAAAGTTATCGCGGTCTGTATCTTTTGCAATGACTTCAAGCGGCTGTCCAGTACGCTCTGAAAGGATCGTGTTTAATTTTTCGCGCAGGAAAAGAATGCGCTTTGCAGCGATTTCAATTTCAGTCGCCTGTCCCTGTGCACCGCCAAGTGGCTGGTGAATCATAACCTCAGCGTTTGGAAGAGCAAAACGCTTTCCTTTTTCACCCGCTGCAAGAAGGAATGCACCCATGGATGCAGCCATACCGATACAAATGGTTTGTACCTTTGGCTTAATGAATTGCATCGTATCATAAATAGCCATACCAGCTGTAATGCTTCCGCCAGGGCTATTAATGTAAATGGAAATGTCCTTTTCAGGGTTTTCTGCTTCAAGGAATAACAGCTGGGCAACAATGGAGTTTGCCACATTATCATCAATTCCGCTTCCGAGCATAATGATGCGGTCTTTTAAAAGGCGGGAGTAAATATCATAAGCACGCTCCCCGCGATTTGTTTGTTCAATAACTGTAGGGATTAAGTTCATTTTCCAATTCCTCCTTCAAGATAAGGTCAACATACAAGATGAACAAGCATGTTCTTCCAAGTAAAGAAAATTTTTTAACTCCTATGTATTATCATGATACACTGATGGTCAATTAAGGTCAAACGAATCGCATGGAAATAGCCCCTGATTCGTTCGACACTTTTTTCTGTGATGCTCTATCTCATTCCATGATACCCATTGTTCCGACTTTTAAAACTAAAAGGAGGCTTGCAAAGTGATTAAACATAGCATATAATTAGTTATCGTACCGGCTGAGCGCTTGGTCAGCCAATTAATAAAATCTATGCCCTCGTGGTGCAACGGATAGCACGTGAGATTCCGGTTCTTAAGATGTGGGTTCGATTCCTGCCGAGGGCGCTAGCAAAAACTCCTTGTCTGATATGGACAGGGAGTTTTTACTTTTTAAACTATCCGCTAATGAATCCAGCCGATACGTATATAAAAAAAATTATCCGCAAGTAAATGGGCCATACCCGCAAATAAAATTCCTCTATCCGCAAATAAATCTAATAAACTTCCGACTTAATTTCAAAAAAATCCATAAAATCCGCAGGTTTCACCATAAAGAATGAATATTCCCCACTCAGCCATGCATATTGTGAAGTATTCAGAAAGAAGTGCCGGTGCAATTGGGGATTGCCAGGATATTTCCATACAACATTTTCTGTGAATATTGTAAAATGGGGACAGGGGGAATGTACGATGAATTTGAAAGCTGGGTTATGGCAGCAGCAGACAATGAAATTAACAATGACACAGGAGCTGACGCAGGCGATTGCCCTTCTGCAATACAGCACACAGGAGCTTTCTGCTTTCCTGGAAAGCAAGGCGCTTGAAAATCCCCTTTTAAAAGTAGAGTCCGGTCATGTCCAGACGATGGATCCCCGTTATGACCGTGTCAAACCGACAAGGATAAAAGCCGAAAAAGATAAAATAAATTGGATTGAGCAGATTGGCTGCGGAAAGACCATGCTGCTTGATGAATATTTGAAATCGCAGCTTCATTTGAAATTAAACAGGGATGACCAAAAAGTGATTGAGCATCTTATTGATAGCCTTGATGAAAACGGTTACTTCCGGGCGGATCTAAAGGCGTCAGCTGATGCTCTTAAGATGCCCCTTGAGAAAGTGGAGCAGATGCTTGAAGAGCTTCAGGAACTCGAGCCTGCTGGCGTTGGCGCAAGGAATCTTCAGGAGTGCCTGTCCCTGCAGATCAAGAGATTGCCGGAAGAAAATGAACTGGCTGAAATCATTATAGATGAATACTTTACCCTTTTTGCCGAGAAGAAATGGAAGGAAATTGCAAAACAGCTCGGTGTGGAGCTTAAAGACATTCAGGCAGTATTCGATCTTGTTCAGACCCTGAATCCAAGGCCGGCTTCATCCTTCCAAAGTGAAAAATCCGCTTATATAACACCGGACGTGATTATTCAGTGGGATGGCAGCTCTTTTTCCGTCAGCGTGTTTGATGAAGTGCTTCCTAAAATTAGTTTTAATGAACCTTATTTTAAAAAGTTTTCGGCAAGTGGTGATCGAAATGTCAGCCGCTTCCTGCAGGAAAAGCAGCAGGATTATCAATGGATTATAAGAAGCATTGAGCAGAGGAAAGAGACACTTGCGAATGTGACTCTTAAAATCGTTGAAAAGCAGCAGGATTTTTTCATTAAAGGGCCTGCATATCTGAAGCCGATGACAATGAAGGAAATATCAGATGAACTCGATATTCATGAATCAACAGTAAGCAGGGCTGTCCGGGAAAAATATGCGCAAACGCCATTTGGGACATATGAGCTGAGATCGTTCTTCTCCAGTACGATCAAAACGACTTCTGATGAAAATACGTCTTCACAGCAGGTCAAGACGATTATTGGTAAAATGATAGAAAAAGAAAATAAACAAAAGCCTTTATCCGATCAGGAGCTTGTGAAGCTGCTGAAGGAAAAAGAGGGGATGGTTGTCAGCAGAAGGACAATTGCGAAATATCGGGATCAGCTGGGCATCCCGTCATCATCCAAACGGAAAAGGTATGACTGACAAAGGAGATTTGCTGATTGAAACAGCCTGAGCTAGTGTTTTATACGCGCAGCAGATGCCCGCTGTGTGATAAAGCAAAGAGTGTGTTAATGGATTTAAAGAAAGAATATGAATTTAAGTTAATTGAGAAAGATATTGATGAAAGCGATGACCTGACTGAGAAGTACGGACTCATGATTCCAGTTGTTGAAATTAATGGGCGTGAAGTGCAATTCGGGCATATTGACCCCATTACCGTAAGTGAAGCGCTTACAGAAAAAAACTGAGTTTTATCAGTTGATTTCAATACTCACTCTTGCTATTATTGAGGAGAAGCAAGGGTGATTTTTTTTACGGTAAGTGGGACATAATATGTCTATGCGGGACAAAAAATGACCACATATGATGAAGGAGCTTTCCGGATGTACTCACTAATTGATATTCAAAAAAGATTATTGCCTGATATGCTTGCAGTTATGCAGAAGCGCTATGGGATACTTCATTACATAGGGCTGATGGAGCCGGTTGGAAGAAGAAGCCTTGCAGTCAGTATGGGTTTGACGGAAAGAGTGCTGAGAAGTGAGGTTGAATTTCTAAAAGACCAGAACCTGATTCGCATTTCAAGTACAGGAATGAGTCTCTCTTCCGATGGTACTGAATTACTCGAAGCTCTTGAAGGAATAATGAGAGATATTTCGGGTATAGCCGTAATGGAGCAGGAATTATCCCGAAAGCTTGGCATTCGCCAGGCGATCATTGTTTCCGGAAACAGCGATGAATCTCCATGGGTGAAGCAGGAGCTTGGCAGAGCCACAGCAATGTGTATGAAATCAAGGCTCAAAGGAAAAAATATCATCGCAGTTACCGGCGGGTCCACAATGGCAGCCGTAGCGGAGATGCTTACTCCTGATCTTGCTGAACGCGATTGGCTGTTTGTGCCGGCACGTGGCGGAATAGGCGAGGATGTTAAAAACCAGGCTAACACCATATGTGCCAAAATGGCTGACCATACAGATTCCAGGCACCGCGTCCTGTATGTGCCGGACCAGGTAAGCAGGGAGATGTATGAAAGCATTATTAAAGAACCCAATATTAAAGAAGTAATCACCCAGATCAAATCGGCAAGCATGGTTTTGCACGGGATTGGGGACGCTATTACAATGGCGGAACGCCGCAAAACCAGTGAAGAAGATTTGGTTAAAATCAAGCAAGCCAAAGCAGTCGGTGAATCATTTGGCTATTACTTCAACGAAGGCGGCGAGGTTGTACATAAGGTTCAGACCATCGGCCTTCAGCTGGATGACCTATCACAAATTGAACATGTCATTGCAGTGGCAGGCGGCTCCACAAAGGCTAAAGCCATCGCTGCATACATGAAACGTGCACCATCTTCTACCATACTAGTGACAGATGAAGGTGCAGCAAAACAGTTGATAAAAGGGTAATCCCTTTTCAAATATAAAATTACCTTTTCAAGGAGGAAATAATCATGGCAGTTAAAGTTGGTATTAACGGATTTGGAAGAATCGGGCGCGTTGTTTTCCGTGCAGCTCTTAATAACCCTAACGTAGAGGTTGTTGCAGTAAATGACCTTACAGATGCAAACATGCTTGCACACCTTTTGAAATATGATTCCGTACACGGAACTCTAAATGAAGAAGTAACTGTTGACGGCGATTATCTTGTTGTTGGCGGCCATAAAGTAAAAGTTATTGCAGAGCGCGATCCTGCTCAATTAGGATGGGGAGATCTTGGTGTAGAAGTAGTAGTAGAATCTACTGGACGCTTCACAAAGCGTGCTGACGCTGCGAAACATCTTGAAGCTGGTGCTAAGAAAGTAATCATCTCAGCTCCTGCATCTGACGAAGATATCACAGTTGTCATGGGTGTTAACCATGAGAAATACGATGCTGCAAACCATCATGTAATCTCTAACGCTTCTTGTACAACAAACTGCTTGGCTCCATTTGCAAAAGTATTGAACGACAGCTTCGGAATCAAACGCGGTATGATGACAACTGTTCACTCATACACAAATGACCAGCAAATCCTTGACTTGCCTCACAAGGACTACCGCCGTGCACGTGCAGCAGCGGAAAACATCATTCCTACAACTACTGGAGCTGCAAAAGCAGTATCTCTAGTATTGCCTGAACTAAAAGGCAAATTGAACGGTGGGGCTATGCGTGTTCCAACTCCAAACGTTTCTCTTGTTGACCTTGTTGCTGAGCTTGACAAAGACGTAACTGCTGAAGATGTAAACAATGCTCTAAAAGCTGCTTCTGAAGGCGACCTGAAAGGCATCCTTGCCTACAGCGAAGAGCCATTAGTATCTGGCGACTACAACGGAAACCCTGCATCTTCTACAATCGATGCACTTTCTACAATGGTTATGGAAGGCAACATGGTAAAAGTAATCTCTTGGTATGACAACGAAACTGGTTATTCTAACCGTGTAGTTGACCTAGTTGACTACATCGCTCAAAAGGGACTTTAATCAAAAATATTCGTTTTGCGAAGCATTCACAAGCTGAATTTTTTCTCTGAAAAAACACCTCATCTTGTTGGATATTCAAATCGCTAACGTCTATAATGGATAAGGGTAAAAGGGGAGCAGGGAAACATTCCCTCTCCCTTTTGTTTTAAGTAAAACTATTTAACCGGGATGGTGCTTAGCTCCGTAACCTGGAGGCTTTTAGTCTATGAGCCATCAGGCAAGGCGCTTCCGCTTTTCTGGTAAGGAGGTCCTTTTGCTATGAACAAAAAAAGCGTTAAAGATGTGGAGTTAAAGGGTAAGCGTGTTTTCTGCCGGGTTGATTTCAACGTTCCGATGAAAGAGGGACAAGTAACAGATGAAACTCGCATCAAAGCAGCTCTTCCAACGATTGAATACTTGATGAACCAGGGTGCAAAAGTGATTTTAGCCAGCCATTTGGGCCGTCCGAAGGGTTCAGTTGTTGAAGAATTACGCTTAACACCAGTAGCAAAGCGTTTGTCCGAGCTTCTTGGCAAAGAAGTGAAGAAGGCGGATGAAGCATATGGCGATTCTGTAAAAGCGCTGGTTGACACGTTAAGTGAAGGCGATGTTATGCTTCTTGAAAACGTGCGTTTCTATGCTGGCGAGGAAAAGAATGATCCTGAACTT
Source organism: Bacillus sp. 22-7 (assembly GCF_010628845.1). Classification (NCBI taxonomy): domain Bacteria; kingdom Bacillati; phylum Bacillota; class Bacilli; order Caryophanales; family Bacillaceae; genus Bacillus; species Bacillus sp. 22-7. Next base: position 30,748 of record NZ_NJQY01000013.1, read on the forward strand.
GCAAAGGCCTTTGCTGAGCTTGCAGATGTCTATGTGAATGATGCATTTGGAGCAGCACACCGTGCACATGCTTCAACGGAAGGAATTGCTCATCATCTTCCTGCTGTATCAGGACTCTTAATGGAAAAAGAACTTGATGTACTTGGAAAAGCTCTTTCAAATCCTGAACGCCCATTTACAGCTATTATTGGCGGTGCAAAGGTAAAAGATAAGATTGGCGTAATCGAAAATCTTCTTGAAAAGGTAGACAACCTGATCATTGGCGGAGGGCTGGCTTATACATTTGTAAAAGCAAACGGCCATGAAGTAGGAAAGTCACTATTAGAAGAAGATAAAATTGACCTTGCCAAATCGTTTATGGAAAAAGCGAAAGAAAAAGGCGTGAACTTCTACATGCCTGTTGATGTCGTGGTAGCAGACGATTTTTCTGAAGAGGCTAATATTAAAACTGTAGCAATCGAAGAAATTCCTTCTGATTGGGAAGCACTTGATATCGGACCTAAAACGCGCGATATTTACAGCGATGTAATTCAGAATTCAAAGCTTGTCATCTGGAACGGACCAATGGGTGTATTCGAATTAAATAAATTTGCAGGCGGCACAAGAGCAGTGGCTGAGGCTTTAGCAGAAGCAAACGATACATATTCAGTCATTGGCGGCGGTGATTCTGCAGCTGCAGTTGAAAAATTCCACCTTGCTGACCGCATGAGCCATATCTCAACAGGCGGCGGCGCTTCCCTTGAGTTTATGGAAGGAAAAGCCCTGCCTGGCGTAGTTGCTTTAAACGATAAATAATTTTGGTGACAGGCACCACCCGAAATCTGTCGAATATATGACACTAATAAAAATGCATGAAAGGACGTGCAACATGCGTAAACCAATTATTGCAGGAAACTGGAAAATGCATAAAACACTTCCGGAAGCGAAAGTCTTTCTTGAAGAAATTAACGGATTAGTTCCTGGGAAAGAGCAGGTAGATACAGTTGTATGTGCTCCTGCCTTATTCCTTGAGCGCCTGGTTGAAAACTCAAAGGATTCAGATGTTGAAATCGGCGCACAGAATATGCACTTTGAAGAAAACGGCGCTTTTACAGGCGAAATCAGCCCTGTGGCACTTGAAGATCTTGGCGTGAAATACGTAATTCTTGGTCATTCAGAACGCCGTGAGATGTTCAATGAGACAGATGAGGCTGTTAATAAAAAGACCTTGGCTGCATTCAAATACAACTTAACTCCAATCGTTTGTGTCGGTGAATCGCTAGAACAGCGGGAAAACGGCGAAACAATGGATCTTGTAGGCTCACAGGTTGAGAAGGCCCTAAATGGCTTAACTGAAGAGCAGGTAAAGCAGACTGTTATTGCGTATGAGCCAATCTGGGCAATCGGAACTGGCAAATCTTCAACATCTGCAGATGCGAATGAGGTATGTGCACATATCCGTTCAGTCGTGGCTAAGCAATTTTCACAGGCTGCGGCAGATGCAGTCCGCATTCAGTACGGCGGCAGCGTAAAGCCTGCAAACATTAAAGAATATATGAGCCAGCCTGATATTGATGGAGCTCTTGTAGGCGGCGCAAGCTTACAGCCTACAGACTTTCTTCAATTATTGGAGGCAGGCAAGAATGAGTAAATCTCCAGTTGCATTAATCATCTTAGATGGTTTCGCATTGCGGGGCGAGCGGATGGGAAATGCCGTTGCTCAGGCAAAGAAGCCAAACTTCGAACGTTACTGGAATACCTACCCTAACGCAACACTGACCGCGAGCGGCGAAGCAGTAGGTCTTCCGGAAGGGCAAATGGGAAACTCGGAAGTTGGACATTTAAACATCGGCGCTGGCCGGATTGTATATCAGAGTTTAACAAGAGTGAACGTGGCCATTCGTGAAGGACAGTTTGAGAAGAACGAAACGTTCCGTTCTGCGATTGACCATGTGAAAAAGAAAGGCACGGATCTTCATTTGATGGGACTTCTGTCAGATGGAGGCGTTCACAGCCATATTCAGCACTTATTTGCGCTGCTTCGCATGGCTGCTGAGGAAGGCGTGAAGAATGTCTATGTTCATGGATTCCTGGATGGACGTGATGTTGGCCCGCAAACGGCAGCAGGCTATATTAAAGAAGCGCAGGAAAAAATGAAAGAATACGGAGTCGGCGAATTTGCGACCATTTCCGGACGATACTATTCCATGGACCGAGACAAACGCTGGGAGCGTGTTGAAAAGTCTTACCGTTCCATGGTGTATGGTGATGGCCCTGCATACAACGATCCTTTGGATTTAGTTGAAGATAACTATAAAAATGGTATCTTTGATGAGTTCGTCATTCCATCGGTCATTACTGCAGAAGATGGGAAGCCGGTTGCAACGATTAAGAAGGATGATGCAGTTATTTTCTATAACTTCCGTCCGGACCGGGCAATTCAGATTTCGAACACGTTTACAAATAAAGACTTCCGTTCCTTTGATAGAGGGCCTGGACATCCTGAGAACTTGTTCTTCGTTTGTTTGACCCACTTCAGTGAAACGGTTGACGGATATGTTGCGTTCAAACCGACGAACCTTGATAATACCCTTGGTGAGGTTTTAGCGCAAAACGGAAAAACACAGCTCCGCATTGCAGAGACAGAGAAATACCCTCATGTAACGTTCTTTATGAGCGGCGGAAGGGAAGAGAAATTCCCTGGTGAAGAGAGAATCCTGATCGACTCACCGAAAGTAGCTACCTATGACCTTAAGCCTGAAATGAGTGCTTATGAAGTGACGGACGCGTTGCTGAAGGAAGTGGAAGCTGACAATTTCGATGCGATCATCCTGAACTTTGCCAACCCGGACATGGTGGGGCACTCAGGCATGCTTGAGCCAACGATTAAGGCGGTTGAAACGGTTGACGAATGCCTTGGCAAAATTGTTGACCTGATTATTTCAAAAGGCGGAAAAGCGATCATCACAGCTGACCACGGAAATGCCGATGAAGTTGTTACGCTAGAAGGCGGCCCGATGACCGCCCACACAACAAACCCGGTTCCAGTCATCGTCACACAGGATGGCGCAGAACTCCGTACAGACGGAATCTTAGGAGACCTTGCTCCAACAGTTCTGGACCTGCTTGGACTGGAAAAACCGGCTGAAATGACAGGAACCTCATTACTGAAAAAATAACTGGTGACAGGCACCACCCGAATTTTGTCGATTACAATTTTTTATCATAAAGGAGAGAATTACTATGCCATTTATCGAACAAGTATATGCACGTGAAGTATTGGATTCCCGCGGTAACCCAACAGTTGAAGTTGAAGTTTTAACAGAATCAGGATTCTTTGGACGCGCGATTGTTCCTTCTGGAGCATCAACTGGCGAGCACGAAGCAGTAGAACTTCGTGACGGCGACAAGTCCCGCTATCTTGGAAAAGGTGTTCAAAAAGCGGTAGACAACGTGAACAACCTGATTGCAGAAGCTGTAATTGGTTTGGATGTAACAGACCAGGTTGGCATCGACCGCACAATGATCGCGTTAGATGGAACTGAAAACAAAGGAAAGCTTGGCGCAAACGCAATCCTTGGCGTATCCATGGCTTGTGCACACGCGGCTGCTGAGTCTGTAGGACTTCCTTTATACCGTTACCTTGGCGGCTTCAACGCGAAGCAGCTTCCAACACCAATGATGAACATCATCAACGGCGGATCTCACGCTGACAACAACGTGGACTTCCAGGAATTCATGATCATGCCTGTAGGAGCGCCTACTTTCAAGGAAGCCATCCGCATGGGTGCTGAAGTATTCCATTCATTGAAAAAAGTTTTATCTGGCAAAGGTCTTAACACTGCTGTAGGTGACGAAGGCGGATTCGCTCCAAACCTTGGCTCTAACCGTGAAGCTCTTGAAGTAATCATCGAAGCGATCTCTAACGCTGGCTACGAAGCTGGCAAAGACATCTACCTTGCAATGGACGTTGCTTCTTCTGAGTTCTACAACAAAGAAACTGGCAAATACGATCTTGCAGGCGAAGGCCGCACTGGCTTAACTTCAGAAGATATGGTTAACTTCTACGAAGAGCTTGTAAACGAGTTCCCTATCATCTCAATTGAAGATGGTCTTGACGAAAACGACTGGGAAGGCCATAAGCTATTAACTGACCGCATCGGCGGAAAAGTTCAGCTTGTTGGTGACGACTTGTTCGTTACAAACACGAAGAAGCTTGCTCAAGGAATCGAGCAGGGCGTAGGCAACTCAATCCTGATCAAAGTAAACCAAATCGGTACATTAACAGAAACTTTCGAAGCAATCGAAATGGCAAAGCGTGCCGGCTACACTGCAGTTGTATCCCACCGTTCAGGTGAAACAGAAGATGCTACAATCGCTGACATCGCTGTTGCAACAAACGCTGGCCAGATCAAAACTGGTTCAATGTCCCGTACAGACCGTATCGCGAAATACAACCAGCTTCTTCGCATCGAAGACGAGCTTGGCGATTTAGCTGTATACGATGGCTTAAAATCTTTCTATAACTTGAGCAAGTAATCTTGCTTGTGCAGCCGTCCCGGGTGGGGCGGCTGTTTTTTTGCTTGGCCGGTAAAAGGGGCAGTTTGGCCGGTAAATATTCATTTTCGGCCGGTAAAATGAAGTCCTTCAAAAAAATCGGCAGATAATTGGCAGCTTCTGTCCTTAAATGAACCTGAATAGGGAAGTTTCATTCCAGTAAGCAGCTTTTTCGCAATATTTGAGGAGGATAGATGGGTGAATTCCCGAAATTGCTGATTCGTTATGGAGGAGCTGATTAAAAGAAGGTAATCATGGAGGGTTCTAATATGTGCTTCCTTATCAGCAGATTGGCAACTGCTGCATTTCCTGGTGCCCCGCACCCTTTTCATTGAAAATCTGCTGCATGCCGGACATTGAATCCCGGTAATAATCTCTTTTATATCCATGTCATAGTATTTTAAGATATTGTAATTCGCAGGGATATGCTTTTTGGTAATAGCTCTGCTTAACTTTTTGATGTCTCTGTCTGTTACTTTCTGCAATGGATATTTCTCCTTTAGTTTTTCTATCCTATCTCTCAAATGGCTTGCATGCAGGACCTTTTCTAAGGCCAATTTATGATATGAAGAAGTCTTGATAATAGTAGACGGGTTGCTGATAACAACGAGGTATTCAATAGGGATGCAGATATTCATAGCAGCTATCCATTTTGCAAGTTCCTTTTGCTGTCTTTTAGCTTGTATTAAGGGGTCAAGAAATCCTCTTTCATTCTCTTGTTTGCTCTGAATCAGCTGGTTAAATGCGGGATCAAACTAAATAGTGCCGGAGATGTTCTTAATTTCGAGGATAAGAAGGAAGTTTGAACACATGAGCAGCACATCGATTTGATAGAAGTCGCCTGTTCCATTGGAATGCCGAATATCTTTAAGAAGAATGAACCCAGGTAAATCTTTTAAAAAATAATCCACAGCTTCTTTTCCGCGGACACCTGCTTTCCGCTTCGCTAAATCACCTTCGATGAGGCCCCTTTTTGGATGTGATTGCGGCAGCCTTCTTAATAAGGCATTTATGCTTAGTATAAAATGGTCTGATTTCTTACACTCTTTTATTATCAATAGCATCATTCCTTTCACAGGATAGATTCTCTCTATCGCTATAAAAGTCCTTCCGCAGTCCATACACTGCCAAAATCTTATTGTGAATACCACCAAAATGTGATAAATTAAGAATAATGTGATTGTACGTTTTCAGGAGGTGGCTTCATGCATACATTATTGATTACCCTTTTAGTCATTGTTTCGATTGGCCTTATTGTAGTTGTACTCCTTCAATCTGGTAAAAGCGCAGGTCTTTCCGGTGCCATTTCAGGAGGAGCAGAGCAGCTTTTTGGAAAGCAAAAAGCCCGCGGTATTGATCTGGTTCTTCACCGCATCACGGTTGTTCTTTCTGTCTTATTCTTTGTACTTACTGTTTTAGTTTCTTATTTTGCGATATAAATGAACGCAGCGCCTGGCCTTCAGAAGGTCAGGCTTTTATTTTTCTTCGGCAGTTTTCGCTTAAGAAAGCTTTTTATTGGCATGTTCCCCCGCTGTTTGCTAAAAATAAGGAATGCAGATTCAATCAAACGTTTGATTAATAAAATTATAGGAATCATAAGGTAAAAGGAGTTTTATCAATGAGAGTTGTTGCACCAAAACCGTTTACATTTGGAAATGGAAACAGAGCAGTCCTGCTGCTGCATGGGTTTACCGGAAATACAGCAGATGTCAGAATGATGGCAAGGTTTCTCGAAACAAAGGGCTACACCTGCCATGCGCCGCAATATAAAGGACATGGGGTTCCGCCCGAAGAGCTTGTTCATACAGGCCCGGAAGACTGGTGGAAAGATGTGATGGAAGGGTACGAATTTCTGAAAAATAAGGGACATAAAGAAATTGCAGTGGCCGGACTTTCACTTGGCGGCGTATTTTCCCTTAAATTGGGTTACACTGTACCTGTAAAGGGTATTGTCCCGATGTGCGCACCTATGTACATAAAAAGCGAAGAAGTCATGTATGAAGGAATTCTGAGCTACGCAAGAGAATATAAGAGACTTGAAGGAAAGACGGAAGACCAAATTGAGCAGGAAATGGAAGAGTTCCAAAAAACACCGATGAATACATTAAAGGCACTACAGGAGCTGATCGCGGATGTGCGCAATCATGTGGATATGATTTACTCCCCGACATTTGTTGTACAGGCACGACATGACCATATGATCAACACGGACAGCGCTAACATCATTTTCAATGAAGTGGAGAATGACTTAAAGAAGCTCAAGTGGTACGAAGAATCCGGGCACGTCATTACTCTTGATAAAGAGCGTGACCAGCTGCATGTAGATGTATATGAGTTTTTAGAAAAGCTTGATTGGGAAGAATAATAACAAAAGAAAATCTCCCTGAGGAGGGATGAAGATATGGAAAATAATATACAACATCTGATCGACAAGCTGCTTCATTATATGAAGGATGAAGCCTATAAGCCATTGACGGTCCAGGAGCTGGAAGCCGCATTTGGAATTGAGGATTCCACAGGCTTCAAAGATTTCGTTAAGGCGCTTGTTGTCATGGAGGAAAAAGGGCTTGTTGTCAGAACGAGAAGCAATCGCTATGGCCTGCCTGAAAAAATGAACCTGATCCGCGGGAAGCTTTCCGGCCATGCAAAGGGATTTGCCTTTGTCATTCCGGAAGAGCAGGGAATGGATGATATATTTATCCCGCCCAATGAAACAAATAATGCCTTAAATGGAGATATTGTTCTCGCGCGTGTGACGTCTGAGAGTTCCGGCCAGAGGCGGGAAGGCACGATTGTCCGCATCTTAGAGCGCGGTGTGACACAAATTGTTGGAACGTATACGGAAAGCAAGCACTTTGGATTTGTGATCCCGGATGATAAAAAGTTTGCCAGCGATATTTTTATCCCCAAAGCAGCATCAAAAGGTGCGGTTGAAGGGCATAAGGTCGTTGTAAAACTGACCACTTATCCAGAAGGCAGAAAGAGCGCAGAAGGAGAAGTTATCGACATACTTGGGCATAAAAACGACCCGGGTGTGGATATCCTTTCTGTTATTCACAAGCATGGCCTTCCGCTTGAGTTTCCTGATGAGGTGCTTAAGCAGGCTGAAGAAACGCCGGATACGATTGATCCAAGTGAGCTTGAAAACCGCCGTGATTTGAGAAACGAAGTTATTGTCACAATAGACGGTGCGGATGCAAAGGATCTTGATGATGCAGTAATGGTTAAAAAAATGGATAACGGCAATTACAAGCTTGGCGTTCATATTGCCGATGTCACATACTATGTCCGTGAGGATTCCCCGATTGACAGGGAAGCGGAAGAGCGGGCAACCTCTGTGTATTTAGTGGACCGGGTTATCCCGATGATCCCGCATCGCTTATCAAATGGCATTTGCTCATTGAATCCAAAAGTGGACCGGCTTACACTTTCTTGTGAGATGGAAATCACATCGGATGGAGAAGTAGTGAATCACGAGATTTTCCAGAGTGTGATTAAAACAACGGAACGAATGACTTATTCAGATGTGAATAAGATTTTAGAAGAGCAGGACGAAGAACTTATCAACAGATACCAACCGCTTGTGCCTATGTTCGAACTGATGAAGGAGCTTTCTCTAATCCTGCGTAAAAAGAGAATGCATCGCGGAGCCATCGACTTTGATTTTAAAGAAGCGAAGGTCATTGTGGATGAAGAGGGCAACCCGACAGAAGTCGCATTGCGCGAACGCTCGATTGCAGAGCGCCTGATTGAAGAGTTTATGCTCGCAGCCAATGAAACTGTTGCTGAGCACTTCCATTGGATGGATGTACCGTTCATCTATCGAATTCATGAAGATCCGAAGGAAGATAAGCTTAGAAGATTCTTCGAGTTTATCACCAACTTTGGCTATATCGTAAAAGGAACAGCCAATTCCGTTCACCCGCGGGCCCTTCAGGAAATCATCGAAGAGGTTCAGGGAAAACCGGAAGAAATGGTTGTCAGCACAGTGATGCTGCGCTCTATGCAGCAGGCGAAATACTTTGAAGAGAGCCTTGGGCACTTCGGGTTATCAACAGAGTTTTACACACACTTCACATCACCGATCCGCCGTTACCCGGACTTAATTGTCCACAGACTTATCCGCACCTACTTAATTGAAGGCAAGCTGGATCAGGCGACAAGGGAAAAATGGAATGTACAGCTGCCTGATATTGCTGAGCACTCTTCCAATATGGAGCGCCGTGCAGTTGAAGCAGAACGCGAAACAGATGAACTGAAGAAAGCGGAATATATGGCTGACAAAATCGGCGAGGAATATGATGGGATCATCAGCTCTGTTACAAACTTTGGCATGTTTGTCGAGCTTCCAAACACGATTGAAGGACTTATCCATGTCAGCTATATGACAGACGATTATTACCGCTATGACGAGCGCCAGATGGCGATGATCGGGGAGCGTACAGGCAATGTCTACCGCATTGGCGACGAGATTACAGTCCGTGTCGTTAATGTAAACAAAGACGAACGCTCGATTGATTTTGAAATCGTCGGCATGAAGGGCACCCGCAGACGGGAAACTCGGGAAGCGCCAAAAGTGTTCAAGACTGGCAGCACCGAGAAAAAGCCGCGCAGAGGGAAGTCTGATCAGGGCAAAGGAAACAGTTCAGGCGGTCCAAGAAAGAAAAAAGAGAAAAAGCATTACGAAAATGCGCCAAAAGCAAAGCGGAAGAAAAAGAAGCGGTAAAAGCGGGAGGGCCTTAAAGGCTCTCTCTTTCCTTCCCGGCAGGGCTCCTCGTTGAGAGGGGCACGCAATTTTGCTATAATAGAAGAACCGCTAGAGAACGGATGCTGCATTTCCTGATAACAGGAAAGGGGAGCAAAGGGGGATTCAACATGCCAAAAGGAACTGGCAAAATGGTTGCGCAAAATAAAAAGGCCTATCATGACTATGCTATAGAAGAAACATATGAAGCGGGAATTGTTCTGCAGGGGACGGAGATTAAATCGATCCGAGCGGGCAAGGTGAATCTGAAGGACTCATATGCAAGAATTCAAAACAATGAAATCTATCTTTTCGGCATGCATGTCAGTCCTTATGAGCAGGGAAACCGTTACAATCACGATCCGCTAAGGACCAGAAAGCTTCTCCTGCACAGAAAAGAAATCAGCAAGCTGATTGGTGAGTCGAAGGAAGTCGGCTACTCGATCGTTCCATTAAAAATGTACCTCAAGAATGGTTATGCAAAAGTTTTAATTGGCCTGGCGAGGGGTAAAAAGAAATATGACAAGCGTGAGGATCTGAAGAAGAAAGAAGCCAAGCGTGAGGTTGAGCGTGCTTTCCGCGAAAGGCAGAAAATGTAAATCCAGAACCTTACAATTGAAAAATTTGTTCAGTGTGCTATAATAGTAATTGTCACAGCGAGTGACACAAACTTTAGCTCATCTATTTCGAGCTTATCCGAACGTCAGCGTGCTGAATAAGATTCGGCGCAGACCTATTATAATGGGGACGCTACGGATTCGACAGGGATAGTTCGAGCTTAGGTTGCGAGTCGAGGGGATCGGCCTCGTTAAAACGTCAAAGCCAATAACTGGCAAAACTCAAAACAACTTCGCTTTAGCTGCCTAATAGGCCTTTAGCGGTTCGCCCCTCCATCGCCCATGTGGTAGGGTAGCGGACTCACTCTTAGTGGGCTACGCCGGATTCCACCGCCTGAGGATGAAGGAAGAGAACAACCAGGCTAGCTGGCCGGACGCCCGTCGATAGGCATAAGGATCAGCGAATCGCGAATATATCGACTACACTCGTAGAAGCTTAAGTGCCGATATTTCTGGACGAGGGTTCGACTCCCTCCGTCTCCACCAAATACATATTTGGTGGTTTTTTATTGTCTTTTTTTAACATTCTTCCTCAATTAATGTTTTCTATTTTCTTTTCAATTTTACTTCCGGTAACTTTCCATTTCCCATCCCACAGTGTAAAATAAGAATGTACGTTCCCTTTTTGAGTATAACATAACTTTTCCTGTTTATTAATAAAAAATTCAGATAATTGGTTGACTTTCCCAATAGTGGTAGTAGATAATACTTGTGAGTAATATAATGCAGACGGAGCTGTTATTTATGGGGCACAGAGGACGGAAAATAGGGGCCAGCGGGGAGCAGAGCCGCGCATTGCTTCTTGAAGTTGCCGCGGAGGAATTTGCGCAGAAAGGCTATTTTCATACAAAAATCAGCGATATTGTGAAAAGGGCAGGTTTGACACAGCCTTCTTTTTACCTTTACTTTGAAAGCAAAGATGCCATTTTCCAGGAGCTTACCGACATGTTTCGCAGACGGATTTCTGAGCTTACTTCCAGGAGCCGCGTAGAAACAGGTGTTGATTTGTCATCATTGCCTGAACGAATAACCTCAGGTCTGGCTGCTATCTTTTCATTTTTTAGGGATAATCAGCATTTGACCCGCATCGGTTTTTTTATGGCTTCGGATGCCGACGAATTTAAGGAGATACTTGCTGGTCAAATTGAAGCCAATCTCTTGTCAGAGCAGCAGGCAGGATACTTCAGGGAAGATGTTGATATGGGAATTGTCGCACAGAGTCTGACAGGGATTATTGAACGCCTGACATTAACCAAATTATTTAAAGGGATAAAGACTCCAGAAGATTTAGCAAAAGAAATTGTCCATTTATTCCTTTATGGAATGATTAATAAAAGCAGCACTCAATGAAGACTTCTGAGGGGAACAGAATCTTTACGGGAGAGTGGAAAAGGGAATGGAAACCTGTGAGGGGAAAATTGATAAAGAATGGGTAGAGCTCATATTGACAGCCAAACAGCTGGGGTTAACAATTGAGGAAATACAGGACTTTATTAAACAATCCAAAAGTGGGTCTAATAAAGGCAGGATTCAGGAAAAACATAAATAGCTTGATTATCCTGAGATCAATGGGAAGGATAGGAACAAATGAGGAAACTTTGGATAGGGGGCACTTTTACGGGACTGCTGTCTGGAACTTTTCTGGGTTTATTTCTTAAAATGATTGAGATATCCACAGGTATAAAAGTGTACACATTGCTATTAAATGTGGATTACTTTCCGATTTTAAAAAACTATCATTTTCCCGAATTAGTCGAATTTGGATTTCACCTAATCATTTCAGTTATAGTGGCAATCAGCTTATTATTAATAATAAAAAAGTACTGCTGGAACAGGGTCCAAATCATCGTCCGTACATTATTCATCACCTTTTCCATAGGATTTCTGCTTTATCCGACGACTGGATTATCGGATCGAACCCCTGAACTTACATCTTTACCTGCCCTATTTTTCTGGCTTCTAGGCCATCTGTTATATGGTCTGCTGCTTTCTTTGCTGTTTATAAAAAAGGAATTCTTACTGAATTAGGGATAAAGGTCTTTTAATCCTTGTTAATATGTTTTATAGTGTTAGTAAAGATTTGTCTTATTAGGTGATGGAGTTCACCTTTAACCGCCTTTTGGCTAATGACTCCTGTCAGTTATGTGGTAACTGGCAGGAGTCTTTTTGTTTTGGGTAAACTAAGAGAAATGGAGGGTTCTGGATGGTTTATATACTGGTTGGCGCAGCAGGGTTTTTAGGTGCCGCATTACGTTACAGCATAGGTGTTTTTCTTTTTCAGGAAAGTGCGGTTTTTCCTTTCGCCACTTTGACGGTTAATCTTCTGGGAAGTTTTCTCCTGGCTTGGCTGACGACGGGCCTGATGGTTCGTTTTTCTTTGCCGGCTCATATAAAAACAGCACTCGGAACTGGTTTTGTGGGATCCTTTACCACTTTTTCAACTTTAAGCGTTGAAACGGCAGCACTCTTTCTCGATGGAAAAACAGCTCTGGCCGTTTTGTATATCGCAGCCAGCATTTTTGGCGGATTATGGATGAGCCGATTGGGGTTTCAGGTCAGGAAAGGAGAAGACGCCGGATGAGTACGTTATTTGTATTAATGGTGGGGATAGGCGGTTTCTTTGGAGCGATTTCCCGGCTTTGGGTCAGTCAGTTCGTTAGTAAAAGGTTTGTGTCGGGTTTCCCTGCTGCCACGCTTGTTATTAACTTAATTGGTTCACTGCTTCTTGGAATCATGGTGGGCTCAGGGATAAAAGGCAGCCTTTTAATGCTGCTTGGCACAGGATTTATGGGGGCTTTCACTACTTTTTCTACCTTTAAGCTGGAAGCTATACAGCTGCACATGGATAAAAGGAAAAAGGAGTTTATTCTATATAATATATTGAGCTATGGCGGAGGAATTCTTTTGGCTTTTCTCGGTATTGAACTGGGAATGCTCCTCGGATGAAGAGAAGGTTTTTCCAATGCGTTTTTTAGGGAATATCGTATGATAACCTGTCTTACAGAATTATGTTATGATAAGAAATAGCATCAAGGAGGTTATTCATATGTTCTGGGAAACTTACATGAAAGAAGATATATTAGTGGACTTGGGAATATCAATTGGAATTTTCCTGCTGTTTTTAATTTTTCGGAAGCTTTTCGCCAAATATGTATTTACACTATTATTAAGGCTTAGCAGAAAAGCCCCAAATGACTTTTTCTCACACGTATTTGTTTCATTTCAAAAGCCGATTCAGTGTTTATTCATTATTATAGGAATCTATGTTTCTGTTGGTTATTTTCCTTATCTGAATCAGCATAATTCACTGTTCCTGGATATTATTAGAGCATCTGTCATCATCATGCTCACATGGGGCTTGTACAACATGGCATCGGCATCTTCAGCCCTTTTCACAAGCCTAAAGGTTAAGTACGATCTGGAAATTGATGATATTCTCATTCCGTTCATTTCAAAGGCACTGAGATTCGTGATTGTGGCTATTAGCATCAGCATTGTTGCTCAAGAATTTAACTATGATGTGAATGGTTTTGTGGCAGGACTCGGGTTAGGCGGAGTTGCCATTGCTTTTGCTGCTAAGGACGTACTTGGCAATTTGTTAGGCGGCTTCGTCATTATTACTGAAAAGCCGTTCACAATCGGTGAGTGGATTATGACACCAAGTGTCGAGGGAACCGTTGAAGACATTTCTTTTCGAAGCACGAGAGTAAGAACATTCGCCCAGGCGCTTGTTACTGTTCCTAATGCAACTTTAGCAAATGAATCCATTACCAACTGGAGCAAGATGGGAAAAAGACAGATCAGCTTTAGACTGCGTGTTACCCATGATACAACCAAAGATCAAATGGCCAATGTCGTCGGGCAGATCGAGTATTTGTTAAAAAATCATCCGGATATTCATCCGGAAACCATTCTTGTTACTTTTGACGACTACAAAGAAAATGGGCTCGATATCTTCCTTTATTTCTTCACTAAAACAACAAACTGGGGAGAATTCCTTAAAATTAAGGAAGAAATCAATTTTGAGATCATGGACATTCTTGAAAATGAGCGTGTTTATGTTGCTATGCCTAGCAGGAAACTATACTTAGATCCTGAGGGCGAAAATCAGCTAAAAAAAGAATCCAGAGTGAGACAGGAATCGTAATATATAAGAAGGCGGACCTTGAGTCCGCCTTTTTATTATGAAAATATCTTATTCCATTGTTCGGCCTTCGCTAATGCTAAAGAATCTTCTTTCACTTCTTCCGGCTTTACTCCGCTCCCAATGATATAGTCCGCAAATTCCATCCCGACAAAATCAAAAATGTATTGAAATTGCTGAACAAGAGGGAGTCCTTTTACTTTCGCGCTGCTGCCTCCGGTAATGACAACATAAGCTTTCTTCTTTGCCAGCTCTTCTTTCAGATTAAAGCGTTCATCCCTTAGGTACTGTGACCAGCGATCAAAGAAATCCTTCATCGGACCGCTCATGCCATACCAGTATAAAGGGGTGGCGAATACGAAAACATCATGTGTCAGCATCTGATGCACTAACTCTTCATAGTCGTCATCGACCGGCGTAAAGCCGCCATCCGCATGCCTCTGATCCACAATCGGTTTGATATTCAGGTCTGCTAGTTTTACCAGGGTGTGATCAGTCCCTTCCACAATCTTATTTGCCAAATACTCCGAGTTCCCGTTTTCTCTTGTACTGCCCAGCAAAGCTAATACTTTCATTGAATTCTCTCCTTCGACTATCGTCTTTGTATGAATTTTACATAAAAATAATTGGTGAAGCAACGAAAGTAACTATACCTTTATTTCCAGATGGAGTGTGGAAGATGTTTTTTTCAGTTTCGCTCATAAATCGTGGTTTTTCGCCGATAAATCTTAAATTTCGCCCATAAAATAAAAAAATCGCTCATGAATCTTAAATTTCGCTCATAAAATTAAAATTTCGCCCATAAGGCAGGAATCTGATTCCTGAAAGCAGAATTTTTAGTTGAATTATTAAGAAAGGAGTTTATATATGATTGTAAGATCAAAAACAAAGCCACTCCAGCTGCACCAATTGGAGGCACTTTTGAACAGAATTCCCGATAACCATTCAAAAAGGAGGTTCATCGAAGAAGATTATGCTAAGCAAAAGGCGGGATACAAAGGTGAAAGGTCTCTTGAGTATCATTTAAGTTATCTTCCAAAGAAGGATTATTACATTTTCCATGATTTAAGGCTCTATGCTGGTAAACATTACTTTCAAATAGATATCCTCATTCTCACCCCTTTTTTCATCTCCGTCCTGGAGGTTAAAAATATTTCAGGTTCACTCTACTTTAATCCTATATTTACCCAGATGGTTCGAACGATCGAAGATAAAGAGGAGGGATTTCCTGACCCAGTCAAACAGGTAAAAAGACAAGCCTATCAATTAAAAAGCTGGATAGAAGAACAAAGATTTCCCGTGCTGCCGATCGAACCTCTGGTGGTTATAGCCAATGAACGCTCGGTTATCAAATTCGATCCCCGCGATAAAATCAATCCTCAGCTGGTTATTCCTTCCTCAGAAATTCCCTATAAAATCAATTACTTTAAAAACAAATACAAAACTGAAGCTCATTCCAACGGACAGTTAAAGAAGCTAATCAATAAACTGAAAACCAGTCATACTCCCCTTTTAACAGAGATCCTCCAGCGATATCAAATAAGTCCCACTGAGCTGAAACAAGGGGTCCAATGCCAGAAGTGCTCTTCCTTCCCGATGAT
This sequence comes from Bacillus sp. 22-7, assembly GCF_010628845.1. NCBI lineage: Bacteria > Bacillati > Bacillota > Bacilli > Caryophanales > Bacillaceae > Bacillus > Bacillus sp. 22-7. Next base: position 46,390 of record NZ_NJQY01000013.1, read on the forward strand.
AAGAATACATGGAAGATGGATCTGCTCAGCATGCAAGCATCTCTCCAAGGATGCACATATTCAATCCCTTAAGGAATACTCTCTTCTAATTAACCAATCAATCTCCAATGCCCAAGCGAAGGAATATCTAGGAATAAAATCAAGAGACTCCGTTAAAAGGCTTCTCCAATCAGTTAGCGGGAAGAAGGGAGGTGCGAACCGTGGAACTAAATATACATTGGATTTTTTTATTGACAATCCAAGTTCCCTCCATTAAAGTTAACTACATTAATAGTTAAACAGTTGAACAGTTAAATGATAGAATAATCACACTGTGAGGTGAATATATAAGTGAGTGTGCCAGACATTAAGGATTTGGTCGACCGGTATATTGCCGTTTCTTTTTCTGTTGAGAAAAAGGCTGCGTCACTTGTAAAAAATCAGATTGGCAGCGATCTGACCAATGATCAGCATTTTACTCTGAGGTACATAAATCAGGCAGGCTCTTGTACTTCGTCAGAGCTTGCGGAAGTGTTTGATGTAAAAAAGAGTGCGATCACAGCCATGATTACGCGCATGTGGGAAAAGGGTCTGATTCAGCGGACACGTGATGAAAATGATCGCAGGGTAGTCTATCTGACACTTACCGAAAAAGGGAATGAGCTGTACGTCAAAGCAGAAGAAAAGATTCATAATCTTGTAGAGTCACTGATAAACAGATTTGATCAGGCTGAAATTCAGCAGTTCATTGAAACCTTTGAGAAATTGGATAAAGTATTATCGCAGTCTAACGGGCAGTAAGACTGCCGCCTCTAGACTCCTGGCAATCGAAGAATATGGCGGAAGACTAACAATCTGCGGGGGAAAAGTACCCGCTGATTGAGGTTTCACTTTATCAGAAAACAAAGCGGGGGATTAAAAAGTGTATTCAATTATTAAAAGAAAATGGCTTGTCATTGCCGTCTGGATCGCAGTGGCTGCCGGCTTATTTATGGCAGCGCCAAACATGGCTGATCTTGTCCGTGATAAAGGGCAGATTACTGTTCCTGAAGAGTATTCATCCACACTTGCCGGGGATATCATGCAACAAGTGCAGAAACAGGAAGGCGGCGGGGATGAGACCCAGGTCGCACTTGTTTTTCATAATGATAAAAAGCTTACAGGAGAAGAAATCAAAGAAGCGGAGAAAGCTATCCGGACGCTTGAAGACAAAAGTTCAGAAATGGGAATTACTGAAATTCTTACACATTTTAATGAAGAAAGCTTAAAAGAACAGCTTGTTTCAGAGGATGGCAAGTCGATTCTTGCTTCTGTCAATGTAAGCTGGAACGATCGTGAGCCAGCAGAGCTGAGTGAAGAGCTTTATTCAGCTATTGATGATGCTGAGGTAGATCATTATTATACGAGTGAATGGCTGATCAATGAAGATCTCATGAACAGTTCGCAGGAAGGACTGAAAAAGACGGAAGGGATCACAGTCGTCTTTATTCTGGTCGTTTTGCTGCTGGTATTCCGATCAGTGGTTGCGCCAATTATTCCGATCCTGACAGTGGGATTCACTTATCTTGCTTCACAATCCATTGTGGCATTTTTAGTAGATAAGCTGGATTTTCCGATTTCAAACTATACCCAAATATTCCTTGTAGCGATTCTGTTTGGGATTGGAACAGACTATTGTATCCTGCTGCTTAGCCGTTTTAAAGAAGAGCTTTCCTATAATGAAAGCACAGCGGACGCCATTGTGGCAACATACCGCAATGCGGGGCGCACAGTATTTTTCAGCGGCCTGGCTGTTATGATTGGCTTTGCTGCAATTGGCTTCTCGCAGTTTATTCTTTACCAGTCAGCAGCAGCTGTGGCCATTGGTGTAGCGATCCTCTTAATTGCTTTATTTACGATTGTGCCATTCTTTATGGCGGTGCTGGGACAGAAAATTTTCTGGCCTTCGAAAAAGAGTGCCGAGCATGGTGAAAGCAAGCTATGGGGTACGGCCGGCCGATTCTCGCTGGCGCGTCCATTCCTGGCATTGCTTATCGTGGCAGCTGTTTGTGTGCCATTCCTGGTGACGTATGACGGAGACCTTTCCTACAACTCCCTTGAGGAAATCGGCGGGGATGTAAATTCCATTAAGGCGTTTAATGCCATAGCTGACAGCTTTGGACCGGGAGAATCCATGCCGACGCAGATCGTCTTGAAAAACGATGAGGAAATGGATTCAGCAGAATATGTAGGCCTGGCAGAAAAAATTAGCCGGGAGGTCGAAAAAGTAGATCTGGTGGATACAGTCCGTTCTGTTACAAGACCAACTGGAGAGCCGATCGAAGACTTCTTTGTTGCCAAACAAGCTGAAACGCTTGAAGAAGGGCTTGGGGAAGGAAAAGATGGACTGAACAAAATTTCAGATGGCTTGAATGAAGCAAGCAGCGAACTGTCCAAATCAGAACCTGAGCTGCAGAATGCCACAAAAGGAATCAATGACTTGATTTCCGGCACTAATGAAATCAAGTCGGGTCTTGGTGAAATTCAGACAAACCTGGCAAAAATCGAAGATGGTATTCGTCAGGGATCTGCAGGTTCAGATCAAATTAAAGAGGGATTAGAAAAATCCAAGGCCGGTGCCGAAGAGCTTCTCGCTGGATATCAGCAGCTGCTAGTTGGGTATCAGTCAGGAGAAGAGGCCATTCCTTCCTTAATGGCGGGCTATAAAGAAATCCAGACGAACTTAAATCAGTTGTCGGATGGCATCAGACAGGCAAATGAAGCACTGTTTGGTTATGTTGAAACCAAGGACCCTGAGTTGGCCCAAGACCCACAATACCAAGCAATTAAAGGTCAAGTAGCTGGCCTTCAGCAGCAGCTTCCAAAAGTTTCAGAAGGTATCAATGCTGCTAATAGGGGGTTAACACAGCTGCAAAACGGCTTGGCGGAAGCAAATAAAAACTTCGGAACCGCCATATCCGGCCAAAAGGAATTAACTTCAGGGCTCCAGCAGCTTATTAAAGGAATCGAAGCCCAGCAGGCAGGACTCAATCAGCTTGCAGACGGCCAGGGACAAATCGTTAATAATTTTCCAAAGCTGACAAATGGTTTAGCCGGAATCAATGGAGGACAGGAACAGCTTCTTGCCGGATTTGGCGATCTTGGCGGACAAATCAATCAGCTGACAGATGGCCTTGGCCAGAGTGCAGATGGGCTTGAGCAGGTATCTGAAGGACTCGGTTCTGCACAGGATTACCTGGCAGGTCTTTCAAACTCGGATAATATGGATGGTTTCTATCTGCCGCCTGAGGTTTTGGAGGATGAAGAATTTGCCCAGGTGTTTGATGTCTATTTGTCTGAGGACCGTAAAGTCATGACAATGGATGTTGTGCTTGAAGCAAATCCTTATTCTAATGAAGCCATTAACCAGGTAGATGAGATTAAGGAAGCTGTGGAAAGAGCGACAAAGGGGACTAAGCTTGAAAATGCGGTTGTCGCAGTAGGCGGGATTACAAGTACCAATGCTGATTTAAGCACAATGTCTGATCAGGATTATTCCCGTACAGTCGTATTGATGCTGCTGGGCATTTCCATCATTCTTGTGTTCCTTTTCAGGTCTATCATCATGCCAATCTATTTAATTGGTTCATTGATTCTGACCTACTATACAAGTATGGCAATGAACGAAGCGATTTTTGTGAATCTGCTTGGATATACAGGCATCAGCTGGGCGGTTCCATTCTTTGCTTTCGTTATTCTCGTTGCACTTGGCGTTGACTACAGCATTTTCTTAATGGACCGCTTTAATGAATATCGTGACCTTTCAATCGCAGATGCAATGCTGTTATCCATGAAAAAGATGGGCACTGTTATTATTTCAGCTGCTGTAATCCTAGGCGGAACATTCGCGGCCATGATGCCGTCCGGAATGCTGTCGCTATTGCAGATCGCTTCCATCGTTCTGATTGGATTAATGCTTTACGCACTGGTCGTGCTTCCGCTATTTATACCAGTCATGGTCAAAAACTTCGGTCAGGCAAACTGGTGGCCGTTTAAAAGAAGTGCAAATTAATTTAAGCTGAGACTGTCTTTATGGCAGTCTTTTTTTGATGGTTAAATTTAAGTAGAAGCATAAAGCCCCAATTATCAGCATTGGGGCTTTCAGCTAAAACTTATGGATTTGTCGACCACATGCCGGCTGTTTTCACAAACACCCGAGGGTTCAATTTCAGCTGTGCTACCATGAATTCTGCCAGATCTTCCGGCTGCATGACTTTTTCAGGGTTGCCGTCTGTCAGGTTTGTTTCAATCGCAAGGTCAGTGGCAACCGTGCTTGGAGTTAACGCGCTAACTCGGATATTGTGTTTTCTAACCTCAAGCATCAGGGACTCTGTTAAGCCTAAGACGGCAAATTTGGATGCGCTGTAAGCACTGGTGACAGGCGCACCTTTCTGGCCTGCTGTGGATGCAATGTTGATAATGTCTCCGGACTTCTGTTCAATCATTTCAGGGAGAACGGCTCTTGTAACATTATAAACACCCATCAAGTTGACTTTGATGATGCTTTCCCACTCAGCGGGAGAAAGCTCCAGGAATCCTCCAAACTTGGCGATTCCGGCATTGTTAATCAGGATATCCACAGAGCCAAGGTCTGACTTAATATGCTCTACTGCATGAGTAACAGCTTCAAGGTCGGCAACATCGGCTGCTGCAGCAGATACATTCACATCGTACTGGCTAAGTTCATCCGCCATTTTTTCCAGATTTTCAATCGTGCGGCCAAGCAAACCAATATGGACGCCTTCTTTTGCGAGCGCGATGGCTGCTGCACGGCCGATTCCTCTGCCTGCTCCCGTGATGAGAGCTGTTTTGCCTTTTAATGTATGCATCGTTTTTCCTCCTCTAAAAAAATCATTCATATACTACCAGAAAGGAGGTGAATTTCCTAATAAACCGCTTGCGCAGCTGACACGTTTGAGGAAGCTGCAGGCATTATGATAAGATCACTTCATTGAAAGGGGGAGATCTAGTGAAGCTCAGTGTATTGGATCAATCAGTCGTGGCGAAAGGGGATACTGCCGCTGAAACTTTTCGTAAAACAGTCAATCTAGCTCAAATGGCAGAACAGCTTGGCTACACTCGTTTTTGGGTGGCTGAGCATCATAATTCGAATGGAATGGCTGGCTCCTCACCGGAAATTCTTATCTCACATATTGCATCAAGCACCAGCAAAATCAGGGTTGGTTCAGGCGGAGTACTTTTGCCGCAATACAGTCCTTATAAAATTGCCGAAAATTTTAATGTTCTCCAGACATTATTTCCTGGAAGAATCGATTTGGGCGTTGGGAGGTCCCCCGGAGGATCCGCATCCACCCGGCTTGCCCTGACAGATGGCGTAAGGAAAAGTCTGAATGAATTTCCAAGACAGCTTAGGGATTTGCAGGGGTTTTTGAACAAGGAGCTTCCAGAAGGACATCCATATCAGCAAGTCAAAGCTTTTCCAGAGGCTGAAGACCCTGCACTAGTGTGGCTTCTTGGAATCACACATCGCGGAGCAAGGCTGGCTGCGGAAGTGGGAGCTGCCTTTACGTATGGGCACTTTATCAATCCTGCCAATGGAAAGAGAGCAATGGATACATATTTCAGTCAATTCCAGCCTTCAGCAGCTTTGGCTGAACCGAAAGCAAATGTGTGTATTTTTATTGTATGCGCTGAGACACAGGAAGAGGCTGAAAAGCTGGCATTGAGCCAGGATATGTGGCTTCTGGCAGTTGAAAATGGGAGAGATACGAGATTAATCCCAAACACAGAATCTGAAAGTATCCAGCTCACACATGCGGAAAAGAAGAAAATAGCTGAAAACCGCAAAAGAATGCTGGTTGGTACTCCTCGAAAAATAAAAGAGGAATTGCAGCTGCTCAGCGAAATCTACGCAACAGATGAGTTTATGATCATCACCAATATTCATGATTTTCAGGGCAAGCTGAATTCATACACAATGCTGGCTGAAGCTTTCGGATTAAGTTGAGAATTTGTAATCCACAAATTGACTTCCCGCTGTTTCAAAATGTGAATAACTAATTCATTGATTTTTTGAATTTTTCAGAAGTATCCACAATTAGAGTTGTTTTTTGCCCGTTTCATCCACACAGCGTGGATAATTCATGGAGACAACAGAGTTATCCACATAGGCGATCATGTTTGAGACAAAAAGTTATCCCCAACATTCGCCTCTTTTATTTATCCACATAAGTGATTGCCTGTCTTCCCATCTGTTCCCATCCGGCAATGAACTTGTCCCTTTGGTATTGGGTGTTTTTCTCCTTAAGCGGGTCATTTGCATAGATATGATCTTCATCATAGCCTGTGACTAATACAGCATGCATTCTATAAGTTATTTTGACCGGACCATCTTTTGTTTCCCAGGTTTCCCATTCCGATTCAGGCAATACGTCGTAAGTGCTGGTGATGATCACCCAGACTGGTCTGCCACCATCAAGCTGCTCGATCACTTTATCAAATCCGCTGCCTGTCAGGTCTTCAATTTTACCGGGCATATAGCCTTCAGCCAGTTCTGCAGCAGGCTCATGGTATACGCCGAGTCCCGGTTCATCCAATGTTTGCATATTGCCAACAAAGCCTTTATGAATATTTCCCCGATAGCCATCTTTTTCGAAAGGAACACGGTTTATTTTGTCCGCTAATTCCATTTTGTCTGTCTCTTTTCCAGCATGATTCAGGAGCATACTGAGACTGGTTACCTCACATCCTCTTTCAAGCTCAGGCATTTGCGAATAATGAGGGGCATCAATTAATACTTTTCCGTCTCTCTGTTCTGAGGATTCGGTTTCACTGTGCTGGCCGGTAATCCAGGATGGTGAAGAACAGCCTGCCAGCAGGATGAATGCGAGTAAAATAGCTCTCTTCAAGATTCACACTCCTTTGTGAAATTTCGCTTGTCAAAATAATTGGTATAAGCCTATTTCCCTATAGTGTGGAGCCTTAATCCTCATTCTGCATCAAAAAAAAAGCCCGGTTTCCCGGACTTAATTAATTTCGGCTTTCCCGCTGGATACAGAGATGCGGATATCATGTTCTCCTGATCCATGTTTGCCGGAAATATCATTTTTATCGCGCTTTTCATCATCCAATTCAAAATCACTGCTGATATGGCCGCTGCTTGCTTTGCCTTTTAAGGTGAAGTCTGCATCATCAGGCAAGTCAAGGCGGACAAAGCCTGAACTGGCTTCCACTTTAATAGAGTCAATCAGTTTTCCGATCATTATATCGAGCTGTCCAGATGAGACCCCGGCATCAAGCTTGCCCTGGTAGTTGCGGAGCTTCACTTTGCCTGAACTCATATCTATCTCGCCTGAACGGGCAAATAAGTGATCTGCATCCATCATTCCCGAGGAGCCTTCATGTTCAAATTCATTCGTCTTAATATTGGCCAGGCTGACTTTTCCCGAGCTCATATTAACATCCAGGCTCTCAAGCTCGAAAGGCTTGCTCTCAGATTCACCGGCGAAATTCAAACGGCCGGAACCGATGTCAATGGACATGGATTTATTGAAATCTTCAGGAATGTAAATTTTCAGATTGCTTTTGGTGTTGAAAAACTGAAAGCCGTCCAGCCACTTTCTTTTATATTCTACACGAATTTCGTTTCCAGACTTATTTACGGTCACTTTGCCTTTACCGTCAAGCTCCGCTCTAACATCATTTCTCTTTTCAGGAATAATGACTGTATCTGAGCTTGATACATCTATACTGATAGTATTTGTCCTCTTGCTGAGAGAAGCTTCATTATTGCTTCCTCCAAAGCTGAGCCAGCTGCCCACGCCGGTAAAGAGCAAATAGGAACAGACTAAAATGATAAAAATGGTGAAGATCCTTTTCACTATGAATCCCTGCTTTCCCTCAATAATTTCTTAATTATATTTTATGCTAATCTCAATTCATGCACATTGAGCCCCAGGTTTAATTTCAGCTAAGACCTTAGTCTTACGGAATATAATATATAGCTTTTTGTCCGGCGAAAGATGTGCAAACTTGAATATATACACTGCAGCAGAAGTTGTAGAGAGGAGCTCTGCCTATAGTAACCCTCTAAAAAGAATTCTCTTTTCACTGCTAATATCTTATTATAAAAGGAAAAAACAGGAGAATCTATGAAAATCAAAAATGTTATTGGAAATGTCGGCAAGCCTGAGGTATGCGATAAAAAGCTGACTGCGCTTGAGCTGAAAATGATTAAGTCGCATATAAAGATTGTTCCGATCTCAATAGATCACGAAACTGCTGCAAAAGAATTAATATTGAATGGATTCCAGGAACGCTTCGGGTTTATTGACCATTCGTTAAATCCTGATTTGAACTGCCTTACAGAAACATACAGCGCTGAAGGTGCTCTTTTTCTGGCTGGTTTAATTGATAATGAACTGGTGTGTACGGGTGCAATTACCAATGACGGCAATGGGGAGTGCAGGCTGCAGCGAATGTCTGTAAAAAAGGAATTCCGGGGTCAGGGCATTGCCCGAATGATGGTACGGAAACTGGAGGATCATGCTAAAGAAGCCGGTTACAAAAAAGTTGTCCTGGAAACAAATATTGCCTGGGATAGTGCGGTAAACCTCTATAAAAGCTGCGGTTATAAGGAGTTTAAAATGGAAGCTGAGATGATCCATCTATCTAAAGAAATTTAGCGGATTTGCCTAAGGGCAAGTCCGATTTTTTTTTAGAAAAAGCATGCATATGAAGTGCGATGTAACATAATATATGATATGATATATTTATGTTACATTAAAAAATGATAAATACAGTGGAAGCGGCAAAAGTTAATCTTATATTGGAAACAAAGCCAGCGACTCACTGTCACTTCTTTCTAATAGAAGCTCTGCACCATGCTAAGATCCGCAATGAGCTGCTGTCATAATCTCTCCTGGCATTATCCTGTTGCAATAAAAGAAAACCTCAATAATGGTAGAACATTGTTTATAACCTATATCCTTTGATTAAATCTGAATAAAGAAGGTGATCGTATTGGCTGAATTTATTTGGCACACAGATGCACTTATCCTGCTGGCTGCTATTCTTTTTATTATTGGTGTTATGACAACTAAATTTTCTGCACGGCTTGGCGTACCCGCTCTTGTTCTGTTTATCGCGGTCGGAATGGGATTGGGGCAATTCATTTATTTTGATAATGCGAGAATTGCGCAGATGATTGGGGTTTTGGCCTTTATCATTATTTTGTTTGAAGGTGGACTGCAGACGAACTGGAAAACAGCCCGGACGGTCATTGTACCCTCCTTATCATTGGCAACCTTAGGTGTTGTGATTACTACTGGACTTGTTGCTGTGGCTGCAAAGTTTATTCTCGGTGTAGATTGGCCTGTCGCGGTGCTATTTGGTGCGATTGTCGGTTCAACTGATGCAGCTGCCGTTTTTGCTGTATTAAAAGGGCAAAATATAAAGCCCAGGATTTCCGCCACACTTGAAGCCGAGTCCGGCTCCAATGATCCCATGGCAGTGTTCCTGACAGTTGCCATGATTGAGCTGATCATGACTCCCGGCTCGGGCATTTTCTCTCTTGTTGGTTCCTTCTTTATCCAAATGGGAGTAGGAGCAATAGCGGGTCTCTTGTTTGGCAAGTTCGCAATATGGTCATTGAATAAAATTAACTTGGATTCAAGCGGGCTTTATCCTGTGTTTGCAACTGGTTTTGCCATGCTGACATATGGAATAACAGCTTATCTGGGAGGCAGCGGCCTTCTTGCTGTATATGTGGCAGGTATTATGATTGGGAACGCAGACATTGCTTATCGCCACTCTGTTTTCCGTTTTACGGAAGGCTTTGCCTGGATGATGCAAATTGCGATGTTCGTTATTTTAGGACTTCTGGTCTTTCCGAATGAACTTTTCCAATCTGACATTTTGCTAAAAGGCCTGGCTCTTTCAGCACTTCTCATATTTGTTGCCAGACCTGCTGCTGTTTTTCTAACCACCATTAAAATGGGCTTTTCGATGAAAGAATTGATCTTCTTATCTTGGGCAGGATTAAAAGGTGCTGTGCCAATTGTGCTGGCCACTTTTCCGCTGCTATCCGGCGTGGAAGGCAGTCACGAGATTTTCAATGTTGTCTTTTTCGTTGTCCTGACCAGCGCTCTTATTCAGGGATCAACAATTACATTGTTAGCTGAAAAGCTTGGTCTGACTGGGCCTGAAAAGGTTACTCCCATGCATTCCCTGGAATTGGTCTCCCTTGGGAAAGCAGATGCTGAAATGATTGAATTTGAAATTGAAGAAGATGCATTCATTATCGGTCAAAATCTGATGGAGATTCCATTTCCTGAAGGCGCACTCGTCAATGCAATTATTCGTAAAGATGAGTTAATTACTCCAACAGGCAACACCCAAATTGAGCAGGGAGATTTTCTTTACATTCTTACTAAGAGGAAATATAAAAGAGAGCTAAAGCTGCTGCTGAAAAAGAAAAAACCAGCTGAAACTCTGGTAAAAGCAGAGGCGTAGTCAAATAGGGAACCAGTGTGGAGAGGATCTGCACTGGATTTTTGCATTTTTTGCGGATAAAGAAGTTAAATCGCGGGTAAAATCAAAATTTCGCTGTTATCTTCAATTTTTCGCGGAAAAATTTTTTGTGCAGCTGCGAAATGTCTAAACTATTAGACATCCTGACATCTGAAATGCTACCATAAGATCAGTTTCGGCCCAAAAGGTGGCAGGATCAAAAATAAAATAAAGGAAATACGAAAAAAGCTGGGAATAACTCAGAAAAGGCTTGCTCAAGAATGCAGTGTGGCCAGGCAGACAATTAACTGCATAGAAATAATAAATACAATCCCACATTGGAGCTTGCTTTTTAAAATATCTAAAAACACTAAATGTAAAGGTAGATGAATTGTTTATTTATGAGTAAATTTAATGCTGATACAATCATTACGATGAAGGATATTGTACGTGAGGGTGATCCAGTCCTGCGTGAAGTAACAAAAGAAGTCACAGTGCCTTTGACTGAAGAAGATCGCGGAACGCTGATTGCGATGATGCAGTATTTGAAAAACAGCCAGGACCCTGCTGTTGCAAAGAAATATGGTTTGCGTCCGGGCATTGGGCTATCCGCCAACCAAATTGGCCTGAACAAGCGCATGTTTACTGCTTATTTTACCAATGAAAAAGGTGAGCCACAGGAGCATTATTTAATTAACCCGAAAATTATCAGCCACTCTGTCGGTGTTATTTTTCTTCCAGAGGGTGAAGGCTGCCTGTCTGTAGACCGTGACGTAAAAGGGTATGTGCCCCGTTATGAGCGCATTAAGGTAAAAGTACATAATCTTGATGGCGAGGAAGTGACACACCGGTTTAAGGGGATTCCGTCAATCATAATGCAGCATGAAATCGACCACCTGAACGGAATAATGTTTTATGATCGAATTGATAAAAACGACCCGTTTAAAATTCCGGATAACTCAGTTATGGAGAACTTTTAGTAGCATAGGCCATGGGTTTATGCTTTTTGTTTTATTTTATGGAAACAAAAAGCGGTAAATATTTAATAACCACTTATAACAAAAGGAGGATTAGGTAAATGAATGATACTACTGCTGAAACGAATATCAGGCTTAATGAAAAGCTGGAGGATCTGACTGTGCACTCCCAAATTAACAGCAAGACAGAAACAGAGGATGCAAATCTAAAATTGCAAGAAGCTATGAATAATTGTAATGAGAAACAAAACATGGCTCCAACCTATCTGTATAACAACACGCCAGCGATTAAAATTTCAGGTGATGACGAATAGAAACCGGCTTCGATAAGGAAGCCGGTTTTCTCTTAATCCAAATCAGTCTTATCCTTTTGATCTTTATTCCTCTTATTGCCTTTGCTGTTATCACCGCTGATCGGGGATTGATTCCCTCTTGGTGAATTTTGATTATTGCTGCCTTTATTGAACTTCTTTGTCATGATGATTCTCCTTTCTTTGATTGCTACCTTATTTTTTCTAAATCACTCCTTTTTTATCCGGAGCGGCTTTCATCTTTCCTTTTTAAAAGGCATATACATTTAAAAGGATTATGATGGGGGGATCTTTAATGAATGAAATAGGATTGACGCCATGGGAGGAGCATGCCTTTTGGCTGGAGATTCTTGAAGACCATGCGATTTTTGTCAGGGACTATCTTTCTCCAACAGAAAGCAAGTATGTAAAAAGAGCGGATGAATACAGACAAGCCTTCCGTAACCTTAGAAATAGGCTTAATCAGTTATCTCCGTCTATACAGGCATCCTCTCAGGAGGCAATTGCCTTGGCTCTGGAGATATGGCCAATTGCAAACGGCTATTTTCAATTTGAGGGAAAGCTTCAGAATCTGAGAATCAATAATTTAATCAATCTAAATCTTTCGCCAACTTATTTTAACGGCACATTAAGTGAAAATCAGGAATATTTGCGTCTGCTGTCCTATTATGCAAAAGGACTCACACCGCCACAGCAATCCCTTTTTGAATTGCTGGATTTGTGGCTGGAGGATCAGCTGGGACACATCGTTCTTCTGAGAAATTCAATCGATCCAATTGAGGTATTTGTAGATGAACAGGCAGAAATTTATACCCGGATTTTTCAGGGTTTTATGGTGCAGAACCGACATATGAAAGGATATCTCCGGTTTACGCAGCCAGGGTTTCCGCGCCAGCAGGAAATGGCCCGGGATGTAGGGCTGGCTGTGATTGAAATGAATGAATACATTAAGGGAATAGTCCAGAAATACTCCGGCAAAAGGATTCTCAATAAAACAACCCTGAGATTTCTCGAACATCATTTCCCTGAAGCCTGCTATTTAATTAAAAAGCTCAGCTTCTATGCTCCTGAACTGGCGGAAGAGGCTTCTAAATGCTCATTGAAAAAACCATCTTATTCTTAGTTTCCTAAAGCCTTCTATTAGAAAGAGGGTTTTTTTCTTTGGCCTCCTATAAACTAAGCACTTTAGGAAAAGATAAAATAAAATCATTTCTTAAACAGGAGGCAAACAGATGAAAAAGACTTTTTTTTGTGCTGTTCTAATCTGTTTCGTTTTAATCATTTCAGGGTGCGGAACGAATAAAGCAAACCCGGACAATCAGGATGAGACTGCATCAGAAGAGGAGGGGCAGGATTTATGGGCAAAAGTGCAGGATGAGGGAAAGCTGTTAATAGGAACAGAAGGCACTTATCCGCCATTCACGTTCCATGACGATAAAGGTGAACTTACCGGTTTTGATGTGGAAATCTCAAAGGAAGTGGCCAAAAGGCTTGGTGTGAAGCCGGAATTTCTGGAAACACAATGGGATGCCATGTTCGCCGGATTGGATTCAAAACGATTTGATATGATCGCAAACCAGGTGGGGATTCGCCCTGATCGCCAGGAGAAATACGATTTTTCGGATCCTTATATTTCTTCTGCAGCTGTTTTGATTAAACATGAATCCAATGATTCAGTTTCAAGTTTTGAAGACATAAAGGGTTTGAAAGCCGCACAGTCCATGACAAGCAATTATGCTGATCTGGCAAAGTCTTATGGAGCAGAAATTGTAGGAGTAGACGGATTTAACCAGGCGATTGAGCTGATTAATTCAAAGCGTGCAGATGTTACACTCAACGATAATTTGTCTTTTTTGGATTTTAAAAAACATAAGCCTGACGCTCCAGTCAAAATCGCAGATGAATCCGAAGATGCATCCCAAAGTGGACTAATGTTCAGAAAGGGAAGCGATACATTGGTTGATGAAGTCAATAAAGCATTGACCGAAATGATAGAGGATGGCACTTATTTGAAAATTTCAGAAAAATGGTTTGGCGAAGATGTACTTAAGTAGTATTTTTGCCAACCCGGAAAGGATCGAAAGACTTATAGAGATTGGCAAGAATTCATTCCAGCCATTGCTGGAGGGTGCCATTATTTATACCATCCCATTAACTCTGATTTCATTTATATGCGGGCTGGCATTGGCAATATTTACGGCACTTGCCCGTATTTCAGGAAATAAGGCACTGGAGACAATAGCCAGAATTTATGTATCAGCCATAAGGGGCACGCCGCTTCTTGTGCAGCTGTTCATCATTTTTTACGGGCTTCCGACGGTTGGTGTCATTATAGATCCTTTCCCTTCAGCGATCATAGGATTTTCGCTGAATGCAGGGGCGTATGCCTCTGAAATTATCCGGGCTGCCATCCTTTCGATCCCAAAAGGACAATGGGAAGCGGGATATTCCATAGGCATGTCTTATTCGCAGACGCTTAAGAGGATTATCCTTCCGCAGGCTTCCAGAGTATCGATACCGCCGTTATCCAACTCATTCATCAGTCTTGTAAAAGATACATCTCTGGCTTCCATGATTCTGGTTACAGAGATGTTCCGAAGAGCACAGGAAATAGCCGCAACTAATTATGAATTTTTGCTTCTATATACGCAGGCTGCCTTCATATATTGGGTGATTTGCTTTATGCTCTCAATCGTGCAGGGAAGGCTTGAACGCCGTCTGGACCGATATATTTCTTCATGAAAAGAGGCAAGGCTATTAATGATTAATATTAAGGATTTGCATAAGCAATTTGATCAGCTGAAAGTACTGAAAGGAATTAATTTGGAAGTGAAGAAAGGAAAAGTGGTTGTAGTGATTGGGCCATCCGGCTCCGGAAAAACGACCTTGCTTAGGTGCTTAAATTTACTGGAGCAGCCAACTTCAGGCCTGCTTGCTATTGGCGATCAAGTCCTCGACTTTTCTAAGCAGGTCTTGAAAAGGCAAATACCACCTTTCAGGCGCCTTACGGGAATGGTTTTTCAGAACTATAACTTATTTCCGCATATGACTGCACTCGAAAATGTCATGGAGGGGCCGGTTACAGTGAAAGGCGAATCAAAAGAAATGGCAAAGGAAAAGGGGGAAATGCTTTTAAGAAAAGTTGGTTTAGCGGATAAAACTGCCTATTATCCTTTTCAGCTTTCAGGAGGCCAGCAGCAGCGGGTAGGAATTGCACGGGCTCTTGCAATGGAGCCAAAGGTTATGCTATTTGATGAGCCTACTTCGGCACTGGACCCTGAACTAGTTGGGGAAGTGCTGAAGGTAATGAAGGATCTGGCCGCTGAAGGAATGACAATGGTGGTCGTTACTCATGAGATGAGATTTGCCAGGGAAGCAGCAGATGAAGTCATTTTCATGGACGGCGGTATTGTTGTGGAACGCGGCAGACCTGAACTGATATTCTCCAGTCCAAAAGAAGTGCGCACTAGCCAGTTCTTGAATTTAATTCAATAAACAGGCCTCTGCAGAAAGGCAGGGGTCAATTTTATAAAAAAAATGCTTCCTTAACAGGAAGCGGAAAAAAAGGGGGATTTACACTTGTAGGATTAGTATGTCCGGGCAGAGAAGTTCTTATTCATAATTTCTAAAAATAATTAATTGATTTAAACATATTCAAGGGTGCCCTTTTGCCGCGGGGTTTATTCCATGGTATTCGTGCTATACTGAAAATAGAATCCGGTGGGAGAGGTGTTAAAATGAAGGAAAATATTTTAATTTGTGTAAGCAATCCCAATCATGCGGAAAGACTGGCCCAGAGAGGAAAAAAACTGAAGGAAGCTTTTCAGGGGGCGGGCTATATTCTCTCAGTAGAAAACCGGAAACAGGAAGAGTTTAATTTTAACGAGCTTCAGACAAAATACTTGTTCGAAAGCTTAGCAGAGCAATACGGGCTGAAGATGCTCTCCAAGTATGCCGGGGGCAAAAAAACAGCCAAGGTGATTGCTGATGTGGTTCAGGAGTATAAAATTACCCAGATTATTCTTGGACAGGCAGTTCAAACCAAGCTGGAGCGGATGGTAAAGCCTTCCCTGGTCAATGAATTATTCCAGCTGCTTGATGGGGTGGATATTCATGTCGCAGAAGTTTCCAGAAAGATCCATGATCCTTCTGATGTTACGGATAAAGGGGTGCCGGCCCAGATTGTTAAAAAAGGCACCGATTATCATCTAATCATTGGAGAAAGTCACGAGAATGGTATAAAGGGCATCTTCTTTAAAGAATTATCCTCCGACTTCTCAAATGGTTTTTTTGTTATAGAAAGGGAAAATAACCATGAAGTGCTGCGAATTCACCATGGTGTTGTCGATAGTAATATATTAGAAGATAAATAAAAAAGAGCCGGCCCGCCAGCCGGCTTTTGACATATTTAAATTAAGTCGTTAACATAATAAACTTTTCCGCTCTCAAGCTCCTTATGCAGCAGACCGGTCAATGCGCTTGCCACAGTTTCCGTATCTCTTAGCATTCCTTTCTCCTTATATTCCTGGAATTTCTCCAGATCATGGAATGCTTCCTTCGCTGAAGAACGAATGGTTCCCTGCATATCTGTGTCCATGACACCTGGACTAAAGGCAATAATCTTATGGCTGCTTCCTGCTGTCTGCAATTCCAATGCAGCAGTTTCCGTGAACATATTTATTCCGGCCTTAGTGCTGCAGTAAGCACTCCACCCCTGTATAGGTCTTTCCGCAGCGCCTGAAGTTATATTAACAATGACCATTTCACTTGAAACTTCACGCAGCAGGATGTTCGAAATCATTATAGGAGCAATCAGATTAACGTTAGCATTTTGTATTAATGCCGCATGATTGAGATTCCCGGCTGTACCGATTGGATCTATGACCCCTGCGTTGTTAAATACATATACGGTCTCAGGCTGTTTTTCCTTCAATAATGCTGTCAGTTCGCTGAAAACAGATTCAAGCTCATCCGGTGAGGACAGGTTGCAGAAATATTGGGCATAGAATACTTGTTTTTCTGCAGAAAGTTTCGCCAATTCCGGGTTTTCGGTCCTTGATACAGATATGATTCCTGTCCCTTCAGTGATCATTCTCCTGGCAATGGAAGCTCCTAACCCTTTTGATGCGCCTGTTATAATAGCCAATTTCACTTTCATCACTCCTATTTTCTGCTTCATTATCTACTATTAAAGCAGAAAACAATTATTTTTTCCTGTATCGGCCATTGTGTTCCCGTCTGAATGCCTTCATTTCATCCTCTATTAAATTGATAATGGAGAGGGTGATTCCTGAAAAAAGGCAGGCAACCGTAATCGTGCTTATGCCAAAAAGAAGGTAAAGAAAACAGGTGCTGAAAAAAGTAAACAGGAGACAATAATGGCAAGCGCTAATCTTTCGCATTGACCGGTTCTGCCTTCCAGTAATAATCGCTGAACACATCCGCAAATGCGTTAATGGAATTATTCAGTTCATCCAGATTATTTTCCACACCTCCGAATTCCAGCAGAAGGGCCCGTTCGGAAAGATCCTGGTTATATATGCCGTTGCCTTCACTTTTTCCTTTCACAATGACCCCCCTGCTAATTCCCTTATATTTTGCTTCCAGTGCCTGGTGGAGCTCTGTAGCCACTTTTAAGTTCTGTTCATAGTTTTTGTGCTCCTTGCCGACGACAAAAAACAGTCGGGCGTATGACTCCTGGCCAATTAATGCGGTTGTTTTCCCGCGGGGCAGCGAATCCCTGTGGATATCAATCAGGAATTTAACATCTTTATTCTCTGTCATGGCAGTCTGGACAGTTTCTCTGGACATCGCATAGGAATTTTCCCAGTTCCAGCCCTTCTTTTTCAGTTCTGCGGCTATGTTGGTTTTATCATGCTCAGCACCTATGCCTTTTCTCGCCAATTCTTCACTAAGCTTTTTCCCGACAGCAATAACATTCACCTGTTCATTGGGGCTGACGGCCTCATCTGTATTCTTTACATCTTTTAATAATGGAGCAAACGATTCCCAGCTGTGGGAATGGTAAATGAAAACCCCTTTTTTGTCCGGAATTACCGGGGGAGCAGCATTTTCCTCACTTTGGCCGTTATTCATAGCCAATTCTTTTTCTTTTAAAAGAACTTCAAGTGGAGGGGCGGATTCCACTGGCAGGTTGGTGAAATCGGTACCCTCTCCGGCAACGGCAATACCGGTATCAAAAATCGAAAAACCAGGGAGCTCCCGGCCAAGGAACGTCCTAATATCCTGCGGCTGTGTATTGGTTGCAAGCTTAAAGAGGGTTCCGGACAGGGAGTAGCTTTCGGCAGGAGCTTCCTTATAAAAATAATGATTTTCAGCTTTTAAAAAGTGAATGAAGAGCTGGTCTGCTTTAATATCCTTCAGCAGCACATTCATATGTGACGAAGAAAAGGCAGCCGGATAAAGCGTAACAGCCCCGGCAAGCGCCACGACTGCACAAATACTGAAAAGCCAGCTGTTTATATAAAAGAAAAGAGAATGGAAACTTAGTTTAGAATTCATATCAATCCCTCCACTCTTTAAATATATGACGGATAAGTTGAATTAGAAGATAAGGGACGAAAGGGAAATCGGGCTGTTGGACGAAATTATTATAAGAGCCTATTAAAAGGAGATGTCTGAAATGGTCCAGCAAGTATTAATGGAAAAAGACGAACATAAAAAAATGGCCATCAGTTTATTCAACAAAGTATGGGACTTAATGGAGAATCCTGATAGAACGGAAGATGAAAACCTGGAAATGATACATATGGTGCATACATCCCGCTATCATTGGGGAATTGCAGGACAGCCTGTTAACCTTTCAAGGGGAGAGTGGCAGATATCCAGGGTATATGCAGTCTTAAACCGGGCTGAGCCTGCTCTTTTTCATGCTAAAAGAAATCTGGAAATTTGTCTTTCTAACAAAATTGGGGACTTTGATTTGGCATTCGCCTATGAAGCTTTGGCCCGCGCCTATCAAATAGCCGGCGATGAAGAAAATGTTCAGAAGTATAAAAAGCTTGCTTACGAGTCTGCGGAAGACATCGCAAAGAAAGAGGACAAAAAAGTGGTCCTGAATGATCTTGCATCTATATAGTATAAAATACATAATAAAAAGCAATCCTTTGTACTAAATCTCAAAAGGCCTGAAAGGGCCTTTTACTTTTTGAAAAGATTTCATTGTTTTATCACAAATAGCTTTTATAGTTATCTTATCAAAGAACAATATAGATAAAGAGAGGGACATTAAAATTGAAAAAGATATTATTCAGCATAATGGCGGGCTTACTGGTTCTTGGCGGATGCAGCCAATCTGAAGAAGAAAAGCCAGCAAAAAAAGACGAAGTGCCGCAAATCATTGAAGCTGTCATCGAGGTGCCTGAAACGATTAATCCTGGCGAGGAGGCAGCCCTTGCTGTCACTGTTAAACAAGGCGGTGAGGCTGTAACAGATGCAGATGAGGTGAAATTTGAAGTCTGGCAGGAAGGACAAAAAGAAAACGGTGAAATGATAGAGGCAAAGCACGGATCAGAGGGTAAATATACTGCTGATCATGCTTTTACTGAGGAAGGCCTTTACTATGTTCAGTCCCATGTAACGGCAAGAAGCCAGCATACTATGCCAATGGTTTCGATACAAGTTGGTGAAGCAAAAGCGGAGGACTCAGGAACGGGGCATGATCAGGAAAATGAGGGCCATGAAGAAGGCCACTCTCACAGCCATGGCGGTGAGGTATCCATTGAGCTGCAGGCCCCTGACCAAATCCAATCAAACGAACAAACACAATTATCTGTCCTGGTTGATAATGAAGGGGAACCGCTGGGGGATGCTAAAGTAAAGCTTGAAATCTCGCTGAATGGTGAAACACCTCAATGGGTGAACATGTCTGAAGCAGAACCGGGCAATTACACAGCCGGCCATCAGTTTACAAATGCAGGCACATACATCATCACGACACATGTGGAAAAAGGCGACGACATTCACGAGCACACAGAAACTGAATTAACGGTGCATTAAATACTTTTCAGCGGGGAGGATTAATTACCCCGCTGATTCTTTTAGTTTACCAGATAAAGTTTTGGCGGGAAATTCGGACACAAAACCCCCGAAAAGTCTGGTGAAAGTCCGAAGTCGGTGCAACTTCCGACACAAACCACAGGATAAAGTCAGTTTGAGTCGGAAGTCAGAGCAACTTCATACACAAGCGGCAGGAAGCAGTCAGTTTGAGTCCGAACACGGTGCAACTTCAGACACAAACCCCCGGAAAAATCCGATGAATGTCCGAACTCCCTCCCCGCCCCCCCATGAGCCTTCTGACTAGAGCACCCATGAAACTGGCACAGATACCCTACTCCCAGTTTCATGATAATATAGAAGGAGAGATTACAGAAAAGCAGGTGTCAGAGAGATGTCAGATACACATTTGCATTTTAATACGGGGATTGGGGTCCAAAAGCCTAATAGCATTCGGAATAAGGATATCAGCTGCCCTTTTTGTGCAAGGGAGGAGCTGACCGAAATCATTGCCGTAGAGGATTCAATTATTTTGCTGAAAAATAAGTATCCTGTTCTGGAAAACTCCTATCAGACGGTGCTGATTGAAACGGATCAATGTGATGGTGAGCTGTCTGTTTACCCTGAGGAGCATTTGGTCAGGTTAATTTCATTTGGTTTAAAACATTGGCTGCTTATGGAAGAAAGCGGGGAATATGAATCTGTATTATTTTTCAAAAACCACGGGCCATTATCCGGGGGAAGTATCGCCCATCCGCATATGCAGATTGTGGGATTGAAAAACATTGATTACAAGGAAAAAATCCAGGTGCAGGATTTTGAAGGGCTCCTTATTCATGAGGAAAGCGGCACGGTGTTCACTTTATCGACTTCCCCGAGAATCGGCTTTTATGAATTTAATGTGAAGCTTGCCGATCAGGATGATATTCCGTACTTTGCGAAATGTATCCAGACTGCCGCGCATTATATTCTGAATGCCTTCCCTTTTCCAAGCAATAGTTATAACTTGTTTTTCTACAAGCTGGGCAGGGAGATTTACGCGAAAATTGTTCCGCGCTATATTACAACGCCTATTTTCATCGGATACAGCATCCCCCAGGTGCCTAATAATCTCGAGTGGATGAGAGATGATATAAAAGTGAGATATTTCAGCGGGGAGTTTAAAACCGGGTCTTAATACCTTTTGCATACGAATAGTGTATCTAAGACTGTGCTGAATATGGCTGTAAATAACCATTCTCAGTAATCGTAAAAATTTGAAATAATAACCATTCGCTTTTAGAAGTTGTGATTTATCTCTATAAAAAATATAATGAAATATTGTAGCGAGGAATATTGTGAGGTACATATGCTATTCCTTGCACTGTGCTCCGTTATGCCTTAAAAGGTAAATGGTTTTGTTTTTTAAAGGAGAAGAATAATCATGACCTCAAATCGATATACACCTCCTAAGCTGGATTGGGGCTTAGTATTAATATTGATGCTGCTATTCCTGGTAAGTGCCATATCTATTTACAGCGCACAGACTACAGGACAATATACAGAAAACTTCCTTTTGAAGCAGGTTGTCTGGTATGCCGTTGGAACAGGAATCATCGCTGCCGTAATCACACTGGATTCCGATCAGCTGAAGAAGATTTCCTGGTATGTGTATGGCCTGGGCATTATACTGCTTGGATTCCTGGTTGTGGCGCCAGCAAGCATAGCTCCTGTCATTAATGGGGCAAAAGCATGGTACAAGGTTCCTGGGATGGGATCCCTTCAGCCAGCTGAGCTTGTTAAAGTGTTCATTATTCTGGTATTGGCGAAAACGATCGATGAGCATCATCAAAAAAATCAATTCAAAACCATACAGACTGATTTATGGCTGCTGATTAAATTGGTTGGATTAACAATGGTGCCCCTGCTGCTGGTTATGCAGCAGCCCGATTTAGGGACAAGCCTTGTATTTCTGGCAATCATGCTTGGCATGATCTTCATTTCAGGAATCAGCTGGAAGCTGCTGGCCCCTATATTTGGAACAGGAGCGGCCCTTGCAGGCACCATTTTATATTTTGTTTTATGGCATCCGGATATCCTTGAGAAGTATTTGGGAGTAAAGGAATATCAGTTTGCGCGCATCTATTCCTGGATTGACCCCTATAATTACCAAAGTTCAACCGGGTTTCAGCTGACACGTTCTCTCCTTGCCATTGGGTCCGGTGAAACAAGCGGGAAAGGATATGGAACGAGGGAGGTCTACCTGCCTGAAAGCCATACTGACTTTATTTTCAGTATTGTAGGGGAAGAATTTGGCTTTGTAGGGGCAAGCATTGTGGTCAGCCTTTTCTTTCTGCTGATTTACCATATTACCAAGATTGGCATGGAAACCAAGAACAATTTCTATACCTATATTTGTGTAGGTGTTATCAGCATGGTTACATTCCATGTCTTTCAGAATATCGGAATGACCATCGGCCTTTTGCCTATCACAGGCATTCCGCTTCCTTTCATCAGCTATGGAGGAAGCTCGCTGATGGGGAATATGCTGGCCATGGGACTGATATTCTCCATTCGCTACCATTATAAAAAATATATGTTCTCAACTAGTGATTAAATAGAAAGAGCGGGCTTATTAAAGCCCGCTCTTACTCAATAATGCCGGTTTCTTCAATTATTACATTGCATTTAACATCAAATCCCAGTGTTTTATAATCATCCTCCCACTTTTTATAATCAAAATTCCGGTGCTGTGTTTTCTTAATTTGACCCAGCCCAACTGGATCAATCCCAAGCTCCTGAAATTTTTTCAATAGTCTGAGACATTCCTTTTCAATCTTACTCTCCAGCTTCTTTTCAACGTCACCAACCACCTCTGACGCTAGCTTATTGCCGGTATACTCACGGATAATGCCTTCTATATTAATGTGAATGGAAGCGTGATTATCAGTAATCTTAATTTTATGTTTGGATTTTATACTTTTTACAGCAGCAGTATCGTCTTTTTTTAATTTAACGTCGAAATTTCCTTCACTATACTTGTCAACCAGCAGCTTAAAAAAGAACAAATCCTTTACAGGCAGGATTTCTACCTCCTTATCCTGATCGAAAAGGCTAACTCCAATGATCTCCACCTTATCATCCGCAATCTTTTTGAGGCGGGGAAGAAAAGTATCTTTCCCTTTTTCGTAATAATTACGGGATAAAATGTGGAGGTTGGTTTTCGGTATATCCCGGTGCTCAATATTATGCTGTATCAAGTTATAAATGTAAGTTGAATTTCCCCTTGTTCCATACTCTCCCTTCATCACATCTTCCGCTTTATCCTCCGAGGTCGCAACAAATACCCGTGCTCCTATACTTGCGTCTCTTTGAAAAGAATCTATCAGATCATAGATCCCCTTTTTGGAAATCTCAGGTCCGAAGACGGCCACCTTTAACCCGCCTGTCACTACGGGCTCCGATGATTGCCGGGTCACATCTAATAAAAGATCTTGCCGGAGCTTTCCGTTCCCTGAAAAGGTCCGGTTAATCACACTTTTATCAGGCTGGAATTCCTGAAATAATACTGTCCCTCTGTATTTGTCTTTTGAATCCTCTGCTAAATCGTAGCCAACCCCTACTTCAATGTTAATATCATCCAGTATTTCTTTGTCCACACAGCCGGAAAGCAGCATCAAAAGACCGATAAGCAGCAGTTTTTTCATTTCTTTTTCCCCTTTTTTAGCTTTTTGGCTATCATGACAGCAGCGAAAAGCAAAGGAATATAAATAAAGTTAAAAATAAATCCCATTTTACCAACATAGTCATTAAGCATATTAATTTTTTCCCTTGTATCCAAAAAAGTAATAATGGATTGCACTGCGGCAACAACAAAAAACACGCCCACTTTATGGCGAATATTAAAGACCCTTTTAACGAGCCGGGAAGCGATCCATACGGATATGCATATATTAGGAAGAATGATTAAGTTCCAGTTGGCGATTCCAATATATTCAAAACGTTCAACAAAGGGCATCTCCACTATTTTCCACATTGTTAAACTGGCCCAAATTTGTTTAGACAGCTGTTCTTCGGAAAAATAGGCAAAGGTAATGATGGCTAAAATCGTATATATAAGAGTAGTAGTCATTACGGCCAAATGAGCCCATTTCTGGGATTTCCTTGGTTCTTTAATAAAAGGATAGAAAAAAATAATGCTTTCAAACCCAATAAAAGTAAGGGACATATGATAAGAAGCTGTAAGCATCTCTTTTATGGAATGATCCCAAATGGGCAGCAGATTGTAAAAGTTGGCGAATTTAATCGCCCAGCCAAATGTAAGGAGAAGGTAGGCCGGCAAAACAAGCCCAAAGAATGCAATACCCACGACAGTCCTAAATCCCCCAAAAATAATGTATACACAAAGCGCCAAAAAGCCGAAGGAGAACCAGAAGGTATTGATTTCCGGAAACATCCAAACCTGAATGACTTCTATAAATGTCCTTAAAACTGTTAAGGAAAACAGGATAAAATAGCCAATGAAAATGGCGCTGAGTGCTTTGCCAATAAAGTTTCCTGCGACGTATTTATGTGCAGTTACAATATCACCGCCAGCAGTCTCGCAGATTTTATAGATTAACCAAATAATTACGTGAATGCATCCGCCGGCAAATAAAATGGATATCCAGGCATCATATCCTGCATCCATTGCAATAATCCTCTGATAACCTAACACGCCAATTCCGATTTGTATGGACATGACCATATAAAATACTAAAAAGGGGGATATTTGTAATCTCTCTGGTATAGGCTGTTCCTTCATCTGGTTCACCTCCATATGATAATCTCAAAAGGCTCTGAGCAGATACCTGCTTCATTATTCATCAATATCTTTTTTCTTTTTTGCTTTTTTCTTGTTAAAACGGATAGGATTTTTAGTTCTTAAAAAAATCGGCCTTTTGGATTGTGCTTCAAATGGAAGCCGGATAAGGGCATCCTTCATATCCACCACCCGAGGGGGGTAGAGCGGTTCAAGGAATGGCCTTCCAAGTGAAGTCAGCCTGGTTAAATGAGTCAACAGTACACAGAAGCAAAATACAATTCCGAGCAGGCCCCATAACTCTGCGAAAAACAGAAAAGGAAAGCGAAGCAAACGAATCGTATTGCCCATCCTGTATACAGGTGTTGTAAAGGAAGCGAGAGCTGCAAGGGCTACAATAATTAGCAGGACGTTACTCGTCAGGCCTGCTTCTACTGATGCAGTTCCTATTACAATTCCTCCCACGATACCGATTGTCTGGCCGACCTTCGTCGGAAGACGTGCTCCAGCCTCGCGAAGCAATTCAATTGTAAGCTCTAAAAACAGCGCTTCAAGAATAGGAGGAAGCGGAATCTCCCGCCTTGATGTGATTAAGGTACTCATCAAATCCTTTGGTATCAATTCATAATGATATGAAAGAGTTGCTACATAAATAGGTGTAATCAGAATAGAAAACGCAACCGCAAACAAGCGGATAAGCCGGAAAAACGAAGATAAAATATAATTTAAAAAATAATCTTCAAAAGAGCTGAAAAACTCAACGAGGGTGGTTGGCGTTATTAATACATGGGGTGATCCGTCAACCACAATAGCGATTTTTCCCTCTGCCAAAATCCCCGCCACCCTGTCAGGCCTCTCTGTATCAAGCAGCTGCGGGAAAGGGGAATTGGAGTTATCGCTAATCAGCTGGACAATATAAGAACTGTCTGTGATGGCATCAAACTGTACGTTCTTAAGTCTCTGCCTGACAGTGTCTACATTATCTTCATTCGTGATATTTTCCATATAAAGAATTGCGACTGAAGTCTTTGACAGGCTTCCCAGTGTGAATTCTTCAATGATCAGTTCTTTTACAGGCAGACGTTTCCGGATTAAATTTAAATTTTGGCCCATCGATTCTACAAAGGCTTCCTTAGGCCCGATAACAGAAAACTCAACCTCAGGCTGGCTTAGACCTCTGACTATTTCTTTTTGCGCAGCTATAAAGCCGAAATGTTTGAGCTCTGTCTCAATTGTCAGCATGACGTAGCCATTCATCAGCTTTTGTTCAATCAATGAAGGGTCGCCGCAAATCTGCACATCAGCCACAGGGACGAGCTGTTTAATGTCCTCAATTTCCCGGAATTCGTCTTCGAGCAGATTAGGGAGAATACCATCCTGAATTATATTTTCATCGATTAATGTAGCCATGAAAGTAAGTCCAAAACGCACATTCGTTTTTTGGTTATAATAAAAGATTTTTTTAAAGTCTTTGGATTTAATGAAGGATTGCTCCCATTCCTTATGCTCTATATCCTCTTTAATCCGTTTATTCTTCAACCATTTTCTCATAGGTAAATCACCATCATTTTCGGCATTACGCTTATTGTTGCCGGTTTTGGAAAACTTATGAATGGAGGGCAATAAAAAAAGGATGTCTAATAAATAATTTAAGGAGATAATGACGGCAAATAAAAAAGGAACCCGGGTCGGGTTCCTTTTTTATTAAGCTCCGGTGCCTGGCCACTCGAGTCTGTTAGGCAGGCGCCGAATTTAATATATATTTGAGCTCTCATAAAAGAGGGGGTATTATGGGAGCGCAATCACAAGTTTTGCATTACTTCACAAGGTATTTCTCAATGTCATCCAATAGCAGGTTAGCAGCAATAACGCCTCCGGCAGTATTCCAGATGGTGTCGCTTACTTCATGTACATTGCCTTCCTGAGCTACTTTAAGGTTTTTGAATAATGGATCTTCAATCCATTCTTTAGCAAGTTTATTTGCTTCGCCATCCCCTGTTTCATATGTGAAGTAGAATAATACATCTCCATCCATGGCAGGAATGCGCTCTTTCGTAGCATTCTTTTCAGCGAAGTCATCAACATTCTGGCTTTCCGGACGCGCAAGTCCAATTTGGTCAAGAATGACGCCTGAGAAGGAGTCTTTATGGTAGATGCGGACATCCCCAGCCATGAAGCGGACAATGGAAACTTCCTGGTCTAATTTATCACCAAGGCCCGTTTTAATTTCTTCGATGCGGCTGTCATAATCAGCAAGGACTTTTTTGCCTTCTTCTTCTTTATTGATTGCTTTTGCGTAAAGCTCGAAATTTTCCTTCCAGTCTCCGCGCAATGTTTCAGCAAAGACAGTAGGAGCAATGTCATTTAATTGATCATAGATTTTTTCCTGGCGCATCTTGTTGCCGATAATAAGGTCCGGCTGCAGCGCTGCGATTGCTTCTACATTTACTTCACTTTCTGTACCAACAACCTGAACATCTTTCATATCATCAGCGATATGGTCATACCACGGATCGCCAGTCCAGGACTGAACGGCACCAACTGGAGTAACCCCCATGGAAAGTAATGCTTCAGTACCTTCGTTTGTCAAAATGACTACTTTTTCAGGTGCTTTATCAAGCTTAGTTGTCCCCATTGCATGCTCAATTGTATAGCTAGTATCTTCTGTTTTAGTTCCTTCTTTTTCCTTATCGGCTTTCTCATCCTGTTCGCTGCTATTCCCGCAGGCTGTCAGGAACAAGATTGTGAAAACTGAAAGAATGGCAAGTAAAGACTTGAATTTCATTATGTACTCCTCCATTTTGTGTTGTTAATGATAATCATTTTCATTTGACACTTTTATACTAATGTGAACGCTTTACGTTGTCAATAGGTAAATGAAAATCATTTTCATTTAATTTTTTAAATGACCAATGAAAATGATTTTCAAACTCATTGACAGCTAATCCTCTGTACAATAGACTGAAAATATAACTAAACATTATTAAATAGACGCAAGAAGGGTCTCGCTATGCTATTAAAAACAAATTCTCTAAGATGGGCTGGGCTAATTGCAGCTGCTCTCCTATTATTAGTATTAATGTCTTTCAGTATTGTATACGGATATACCGACACAACCTGGAAGATGGCAATTGATGCATTTACAAACTTCGATGGAACGAATGAACATATAATCATTCAATCTGTCCGTCTGCCGAGAGCTCTGATTGCAGCGGCGGTAGGGGCAAGCTTAGCGATTGCGGGTGTCCTGCTCCAGTCATTAACAAAGAATCCTCTCGCTGCTCCTGAGATCTTCGGGATTAACGCAGGTGCCGGATTTGCGGTTGTCATTACAGTAACGCTATTTTCCATCAGTAATCTGCAGGTCTTTACATGGGTATCATTTCTGGGAGCAGCTGTTTCATTTATATTTGTATATATTATCGGCTCCATCGGCAGGGAAGGGCTGACGCCTATGAAATTAACCCTTGCCGGTGCGGCGATGAGTGCCATGTTTGCTTCGATGACACAAGGCTTTCTCGTCATTAATGAGACTGCCCTTGAGCAGGTGCTGTTTTGGCTGGCGGGGTCTGTATCCGGAAGGAAGCTTGAGACCCTCGCAGCTGTATTCCCATATTTACTGGCCGGCTGGATCTTTTCACTCATCATTGCTGGAAAATTGAATGTCCTGTCAATGGGTGAGGACGTTGCAAAAGGGCTTGGCCTGAAAACAGGATTGCTTAAATTGGGTGCAGGCATTGTTATCGTTCTTCTGTCAGGAGGAGCGGTAGCTGTCGCAGGTCCCATTGGTTTCCTCGGAATTGTCATTCCACATTTGACCCGGGCTGTCGTTGGCATTGATCACCGCTGGGTTATTCCTTATGCGGGTCTTCTCGGCGGAATGCTCCTTCTGATTGCAGACATAGCATCCAGGTACATCATCATGCCGCAGGAAGTACCTGTCGGCGTCATGACCGCCGTCATTGGAACTCCTTTCTTTGTGTATATTGCCAGAAGGGGGTTCAATAAATAATGAAAAAATATTATAACCTGCGCCTTTTTGGCGATAAGATATCTTTTTTAGTAAACCGGAAAGCACTTATCACATTTTTATTATTGGCAGCAGCGGCTGCTGGAGTCTTCGTGATCAGCACCGGTACAGGTGAAATGAAGATCAGCCCGCTAAAGGTAGTACAGGTATTCTTTGGCGGGGGCTCGGATATGGATAGACTGATCATTCAGTCATTCAGACTTCCAAGAATCATCGTTGCCTTAATGGTGGGAATGGCGCTTGCTGCTGCGGGGGGAATCCTGCAGGGTATTATAAGAAATCCGCTTGCATCTCCTGATATTATCGGGATTACAGGGGGAGCATCTGTAGCAGTTGTAGGTTTTCTTGCTTTCTTTAGTGATAAAAATAATGCATTAACTGTAAGTATTAATTGGATGCCTCTTGCAGCTTTTGCGGGTGCTGCTATTTTGGCTTTCCTTGTTTATTTTCTAGCCTACAAGGATGGAGTGTCGCCAATACGCCTTGTTTTAATTGGGATTGGGCTTGCAAGCTTAATGAAGGCACTCACCACCTTGATGATGGTCTTTGGGCCAATTTATCAGGCCAGCCAGGCGAATATCTGGATAACCGGGACAGTTTACGGTTCGAATTGGGATAATGTAGCAATTTTGGTCCCGTGGACACTCGTGTTTCTAGTACTTGCGTTTATTCTGGCGCGCAATGTTAATATCCAGGAACTTGGCGATGATATTGCCATGGGTGTAGGCAGCACTGTACAGAAATACCGTTTTCTGCTGCTGATGGTCAGCACGGCATTAATTGGCGGAGCTGTCGCATTCGGCGGAGGGATAGGCTTTGTCGGCTTAATGGCTCCTCATATGGCACGAAGGATGGTAGGCTCTGCTTTTGGCGCTTTGCTTCCGGCTTCTGCTCTGATTGGCGGAATCCTGGTCATGGCAGCCGATCTGATAGGCAGGACTTTGTTCTCGCCGCTTGAAATTCCGGCGGGGGTGTTTACAGCCAGCATCGGCGCACCTTACTTTATTTACCTGCTTTTCAAGACAAGAAACGCATAAGCTGGAAAAGCTTGAAACTCGTATGATACAGGCAACTGGAGAGCCTATAGATATAAATATTAGGAAAAGGAGAGGGCAGAGATGACAGCAGGGCAAGCAATCGCTACAAAAGACTTAACCTTGTCATATGGAGACACCATTATTATTAATGAACTGGACCTGGAAATACCTAAAGGGGAAATCACGGTATTTATTGGTGGAAATGGCTGCGGGAAATCGACATTGCTAAGGTCTATTGCCAGGCTGCTAAAGCCGAAATCTGGTGCTGTATTATTGGAAGGTGAGGCTGTAGCCAAACTTTCCACGAAAGATGTTGCCAGAAAGATGGCGATTCTGCCTCAATCTCCTTCAGCTCCGGAAGGGCTCACAGTTCTTCAGCTTGTCAAACAGGGAAGATACCCTTATCAAACATGGCTGAAGCAATGGTCTACTGAAGACGAATTAAAAGTCAGAAATGCTTTGAAGGCAACAGGAATGGAAGAATTGAAAGACCGGACAGTGGATTCGCTATCAGGGGGGCAGCGTCAAAGGGCCTGGATTGCCATGACTCTGGCACAGGATACAGATACCATTCTGCTGGATGAGCCAACAACCTATTTGGATATGACACATCAAATTGAAATACTTGATTTATTATTCGAGCTGAATGAAAAGGAAAAGCGTACCATCGTCATGGTGCTTCATGATTTGAATTTGGCCTGCCGCTATGCTCATAATATTGTTGCGATAAAAAATCAAAAGGTTTTTGCTCAGGGCAAGCCGGAACATGTCATTAATTGCGGATTGGTTAAAAACGTGTTTGGCATGGAATGCGAAGTAACGATTGACCCATTATTCGGCACACCGCTATGCATCCCATATGGAAAAGGGCGATGTATTTTAAAGGGGCAAGGACTTCAGGGATGATTAAATTAACAGGCGAACAGGAAGAAGCTCTCGGGCAATTCAGACTTGCCCGGAAAGGGAAGAGCTCTCCTTTAACCATTAAAGCGGAAAATTTGCTGGACCCAACTCAAACGGGTGCATATCTGGAAGCAGTGAAAAACCAGTTAGGAGCACCTGATAACAAAACGGCGGCTTCAATTTTAATAAAAAGGTATGCCTTTCTGCCTGTCATTTACTTATACTGCATGACGTCCTGGAATGTGAAATTGGATATCAGGCATGAAAATATTACAATTGTCAGTCAGGAAAGAGATGGGCTGTGGCTTCCGGGTTTTCATTTTGTCCGCCTTCAGGGTCAAGGGGCTGGAATGGATAGGGATCAATGGAGAGAGGATGCGGTAAGGACTCTATTTAAGGGCCATATCTTTCCGCTGATCAATAGAATAGCTAGCGAAGGAAAAGTCTCTAGACTAATTCTTTGGGAGAATATAGCGATTTATCTGTTCTGGCTTTACGAAAAGATTTTACCCTTGGAAATGCATTCGGAAAGGGCGGCTGAAGATTATAGGTTTATCCTGGAGGAAGCTCCGGGCAATTTATTCGGCTGTGAAAATACGAATCCCTTAAAGAAATTTGACAGCAGGAAAATATTGAGTGAAAACACCGGGGAAATGGTGCGGCCCAGAAAAACATGCTGCTACTCTTACTTGACCAGCAGCGGTAAACGATGCGGGACTTGTCCACACTCCTGCAGCAGTAAAAGGAGGATTCCTGATGAATGATCAATTGAAGGAACAGCTGGATGGCCTGCTTGAAAAATATACCGAACTCCTAATCGGCGAGGCCTCTCCGGAGTTAAAAGAAAAGGTTGAAGCATGGGCACTGTACTCTTTTATTGCGAAATCCATGCCGCCTTTAGCCAAGCACTGGAATGATACATATCCTGATGCAAAAGAAGAAATGAAAACTCTCATATCTGAAATTAAAACACTGAATGAAGAAATGAGAAGCAAAAAAAAGTAAAGACATTTTGTATTTAAAAAAACCGCTGCCATCAAAAGCAGCGGTTTTTTTAAGCATATTGCAAATTCGATAATTGTCTAGCCCCACAAGGAACACTTCGACAGCAACATCATCGCACGACTAAAAGCGTTAGCTTTTAGGAGGAGCGCCTACCCCCTCGAGGTCATAAGCCGTTTCCTTGCAGAAGGAAGAACGCCTTCTTCCAGGAACCGTCTTATGCCTGAGGCCCGCAGGACAAGGAAGGCTTCGTCAGCAACCATCGCACGACCAAAAGCGAAAGCTTTTGGGAGGATGCGGGTCATGCAGACGTTGCCAAGGAAAGCTACGGCAGCGATACATCGCACGACCGAAAGCTTTTGGGAGGACGTGGCGTTCTTAGTCTGCGTTCCTTCGGGGAGAAGGCGCTTCCGCTTTTCTTATTGCATCTGGCCATTGCCATAAGGCAATTGATTCGTATAGCCCTGGAACTGCTGATAAGATTGCTGGAGTTTTTGCTGGTCTGCGGCTTCAACCTTATACCAGCCTTTTTTGAACATTAGGTTATAGAATTCTCTTTGCTGGTTTTGTGTTTCATTAAATGCCGCAAGAATATCCTGATACAGGCTCTGGTGGCTTGCCTCATTTAAGGCAACCGAATAGGCATCTGTCATATACTTTTCAGTAGTCAGAATATCATTTGTAAAGTCCCGCTCATTCATTTGCGGTGTTTTATTCACCTGTGTTTCGGGATTTTGAATCGTATTTGGATTCTGGTTCTGGTTCATTTTCAAGACTCCTTCCTATTGCATTCCCATAAAGTTTTGCTGACTTTGCTGGTTTAAATGAACAAGCAGCTGCTCATAGTGACGCTGATGCATTTGGCCGCATTGCTCGAAATGTGTTTTTAGCTCCTGGTCCTGGCATTGCTGCGCGTAAAAATGCGCTTTTTTACAGGCAAGAAGATTCCAGGAAAGCATGTCTGTTAAGTAAAGGGAATCTTTAGTGGAAATGACAGCAGGAGGCTGCTGCATAATACCCTGCTGATTCTGCATGTTCATATTTTGCTGCATAATTTGTTCCTCCAATTCTAATAGCGTTATTCGAACATATCTTGCCTCTGAAAAATATTTGCTATTCTGCTGAAGATGATTTACCTATATGGATAATGCAAACTTTAAGGCAGCCTGACTCTAAAACGGATCATCGCTTATATTGATTATTTTGGCTGTTTCTCTTTTTAGGACCTTCCCTTTCAACAGTCGGGCCCGCATCTCCCTGGACACTTGCAGCGCTGACTCCTGCCTTAGAAGGATCTTTTTTCATTTTTCCCATTTCTTTCACCTCCGCTCACGAACTAAGAATGTTTCCTTTTTAGAGTGTCCAAAACACTTATCACAAATTGCACAAAAAAATTACAGCTGGACACTATTAAATTTCAAAACATTTTTAAATTTCCGCTTAAAATCGTTGCGTAAATTTTGCAAATATTTTATAGTTATAATTAACAGAACTCATTCAGAAGAGATGCATATTTTTTTTGAAAATAAAATGAATGAGTATTCATTCAAAAAAGCAAAAGGGGGAAATAAAGTTGATCCAACAAATAAAAAAGGCGGCAGTATTAGGCTCCGGAGTCATGGGATCGGGGATCGCAGCCCATTTGGCCAATAT
Source organism: Bacillus sp. 22-7 (assembly GCF_010628845.1). Taxonomy (NCBI): domain Bacteria; kingdom Bacillati; phylum Bacillota; class Bacilli; order Caryophanales; family Bacillaceae; genus Bacillus; species Bacillus sp. 22-7. The sequence continues at coordinate 79,587 of NZ_NJQY01000013.1, forward strand.
CGGAATTCCAACACTTTTACTGGATATAGCGCCTCGCGAATTAACGGATGCCGAAAAGGCAAAAGGGCTTACTCTTGAAAATAAAGAAGTCCGCAATAGAATCAGTGAAGGAAACCGCCAAAAGCTGTTAAAACAAAAGCCTGCTCCATTAACTTCTAAAAAAAATATAGCTTTGATTGAGGCAGGAAACTTTGAAGATGATATGGAGCGTCTGAAAGATGTAGATTGGATTATTGAAGTTGTTGTGGAAAACCTCAGCATAAAAAAGCAGGTATTTGAAAAAGTAGACCAGCACCGCAAGCCAGGGAGCATTGTCAGCTCCAATACGTCAGGGATATCTGTTGAAGCAATGTCAGAAGGGCGCTCGGAAGATTTTCAAAAACACTTCCTGGGAACGCACTTCTTTAATCCTCCCCGCTACTTAAAGCTTCTTGAAGTCATACCTACTAAAAACACTTCTTCTGAAGTGCTGTCATTTATGAAGCAATTCGGCGAAGATGTACTGGGAAAAGGAGTAGTTGAAGCAAAAGATACACCGAACTTTATCGCCAACCGGATCGGCACGTATGGCCTGCTGGTTACAGTGCAGGAGATGCTCAAGGGCGGATACAGTGTCGGCGAAGTGGATTCCATAACAGGTCCTCTGATTGGCCGGCCGAAAAGTGCTACCTTCAGAACACTTGATGTAGTAGGGCTTGATACATTTATACACGTGGCAAACAATGTTTATGACCAGGTGGGCGGTAAAGAAAAGGAAGTTTTTGAAGTTCCGGGCTTCATGAAAGTGATGCAGGAAAAAGGCTGGCTCGGAAGCAAAACAGGGCAAGGGTTTTTCCTGAAAAAGGGCAAAGAGATTCTGGAGCTGAATCCGGAAACTTTGGAATATGGCCCGCGCCAAAAGCTTAAGACAGCTTCGACTGAACTGGCCAAACAGGAAAAAGGCACTGCAGGAAAATTGAAAGCGCTTGTATATTCAGATGATCGCTCTGGCCAATTATTGTGGAACATTCTCAGCCCGGCCCTTCTCTATTCAGCACAGCTTCACGAAGAAATAGCTGATGATGTGACAGCGATAGACCGGGCGATGAAATGGGGCTTTGGCTGGGAACTTGGCCCGTTTGAAACCTGGGATGCTATTGGAGTAGAGAAATCGGTTCGAAAAATGGAGGAAGCAGGCGAAGAAGTGCCGGCATGGGTAAAAGAGATGCTGGAAAAAGGCATTAATTCCTTCTACAAAGAAGAAGAAGGACAGAAATATTTTTATCATAATGGCGAGTACAGATTAATCGAGGAAAACCCTAAAGTAATTAATTTAAAACAGCTTAAGAAGCAAAAAGGTGTTATTAAAAAGAATACCGGTGCAAGCATTGTTGATATAGGCGATGGGGTTGCATTGCTGGAGTTCCATTCGCAAAGCAATGCCATTGGATTGGATATTATCCAGATGATCAACTTTGCGGTAGATGAAGTGGAGAAGAACTACAAAGGGCTTGTAATCGGGAATCAAGGCAAGAACTTCTGCGTAGGTGCCAATCTTGGAATGATTCTAATGGAAGCGCAGGATGACAATATTTATGAACTGGATATGGTAGTCCGCCACTTCCAGAATGCCATGATGAAAATTAAGTACAGCGCGAAGCCGGTTGTTGCCGCTCCATTTGGCATGACACTTGGCGGGGGGGCTGAGGTATGTCTGCCTGCTGCACATATCCAGGCATCAAGCGAAACATATATGGGGCTAGTTGAAGTGGGTGTCGGCCTGATCCCGGGAGGAAGCGGAAACAAGGAGCTTTATTTGAAGCATCTTGAAAATATGCCAAATGGTGTTGAATTTGACCTTCAAAAGGTTGCGAATAAAGTGTTTGAATCGATTGCAATGGCAAAGGTTTCAACATCTGGCGAGGAAGCAAGAGACAATAACTTCCTGAACCTGGCAGATGGCATCAGTGTAAATGGGGATCATCTCCTTTATGATGCAAAGCAGGCTGTCCTTGCGCTGCATGAGAAAGGCTATAAGCCCCCTGTCCGCAAAAAAGTGCCTGTTGTCGGTGAAACAGGTTATGCAACCCTTCTGCTTGGAGCACAGGCAATGCTTTACTCCGGCTATATCTCAGAGCATGATTTGAAAATTGCCAAAAAGCTTGCCTATGTAATTGCAGGCGGAAAAGTGCCATACGGAACAGAGGTTGATGAGCAATACTTGCTTGACTTGGAGCGCGAAGCATTCCTTAGTCTTGTTGCGGAACCAAAATCACAGCAGCGCATGCAGCACATGCTTTTAAAAGGGAAACCATTGCGCAATTAAGTGATAGAGTGGGACATTAATAGAAAGAGAGGGAACATGATGAGAGAAGCGGTTATAGTTGCAGGTGCCAGGACACCGGTCGGAAAAGCCAAAAAAGGTACGCTTGCAAATGTCAGGCCGGATGACTTAGGAGCGCTCGCAGTAAAAGAAACCCTAAAGCGTGCAGGAAATTATGAAGGAAATATCGATGATTTAATTATCGGATGTTCTATGCCTGAAGCAGAACAGGGGCTGAACATGGCCAGGAATATCGGCGCCCTTGCCGGACTTTCACATGAAGTGCCGGGAATAACGATCAATCGCTATTGTTCCTCAGGCCTGCAGGCTATTGCCTATGCATCTGAAAAAATCATGATTGGCCATGCAGATACAATTATCGCTGGCGGTGCAGAATCTATGAGCCTGGTGCCAATGATGGGGCATGTAGTCCGCCCGAACGCCAAACTGGCGGAAACAGCTCCTCAATATTATATGGGTATGGGACATACAGCTGAAGAGGTTGCAAAAAAGTATGGCATTACACGTGAAGACCAGGATGCATTTGCTGTCAGAAGTCATCAGAAGGCTGCGAAGGCAATTCAGGAAGGCAAATTTGCAGATGAAATTGTACCTGTAGACGTAACGTTCAGAACTGTTGGAAAAGACAATAAGCTGACAGAAAAGACAATCCAATTCAGCCAGGATGAAGGTGTTCGTGCAGATTCCACAATAGAATCACTTGGAAAACTGCGTCCCGCATTCTCGGTAACCGGCAGTGTCACAGCTGGAAATTCATCTCAGACAAGTGATGGAGCAGCAGCGGTAATGGTTATGGACCGGGAAAAGGCAGAATCATCAGGATTGAAGCCAATGGCTAAATTCAGAAGCTTTGCCGTAGGCGGTGTTCCTCCTGAGATCATGGGTGTCGGCCCGGTTGTGGCCATTCCTAAAGCATTAAAGCTTGCAGGGCTGGAGCTTTCGGATATCGGTTTATTTGAATTGAATGAAGCTTTTGCATCCCAATCCATTCAAATTATCCGTGAGCTGGGATTGGATGAAGAGAAGGTAAATGTTAACGGAGGTGCTATTGCACTCGGGCACCCGCTGGGCTGTTCCGGAGCCAAGCTCACTCTGTCTCTAATTCATGAAATGAAACGCCGCAATCAGCAATTCGGAGTAGTAACAATGTGCATCGGAGGCGGCATGGGCGCAGCCGGAGTATTTGAACTTTTATAAGATGAATCGAAATTTGGAGAGAAGCCCTCAGGCTTTTCTCCGCAAAAACAGAATGGAGGAAAGTAAATGTCAAATCAAACTGAAAATCTTATCAAAGGCGGAAGCTTTTTAATCGAAGATGTTTCCTATGACCGGGTTTTTACACCTGAAGATTATACAGATGAGCAGGTTATGATTGCTAAGACGACTGAAGATTATGTGGTGAATGAAGTTGTCCCGCAAATTGAACATCTTGAAAACCATGAATTTGACCGTTCTGTAAAACTATTGAAGCAAGCTGGAGACCTTGGCCTATTAGGCGCAGATGTTCCAGAGGAATACGGCGGACTTGCATTAGATAAAGTAAGCTCAGCACTTATTGCAGAGAAAATGGCGCGTGCAGGCGGCTTTTCCATCTCTCACGGCGCCCATGTCGGCATTGGCTCTCTTCCGATTGTTCTATTCGGAAATGAAGAGCAAAAGCAAAAATACCTTCCTGAACTTGCTACAGGCGAAAAGCTTGCCGCTTATGCATTGACAGAGCCAAGCTCAGGTTCGGACGCTCTTGGAGCAAAAACAACCGCCAAACTGAATGCTGAGGGCACACACTATGTATTAAACGGTGAAAAGCAATGGATAACAAATGCAGGCTTCGCAGATGTATTCGTAGTATATGCAAAAGTTGACGGCGAACACTTTTCTGCATTCATCGTTGAAAGAGAATTCCCAGGTGTATCTGTAGGGGCAGAAGAAAAGAAAATGGGAATCAAGAGCTCTTCTACCCGTACGTTAATTCTTGAAGACGCCAAGGTGCCAAAGGAAAACCTGCTGGGTGAATTCGGCAAGGGCCATGTGATTGCTTTTAATATCTTAAATATTGGCCGCTATAAGTTAGGTGTAGGAGCAGTTGGCGGAGCGAAGCGTGCATTCGAACTGGCTGTTCAGTATGCGAACCAGCGCCAGCAGTTTAAGACACCTATCTCTCAATTTAATTTGACTAAAGAAAAACTGGGCACCATGGCTTCAAAGATTTATGCAGCGGAAAGTGCAGTGTATCGTACAGTAGGTTTGTTCGAGGACCGTATGAGCAAGCTTACAGATGAGGAAGTAAAAGATGGCAAGGAAGTCGCAAAGTCAATTGCTGAATATGCCATTGAGTGCTCCATGAATAAATTTTTCAATACGGAGGTCCTCGACTACGTAGTAGATGAAGGTGTTCAGATCCACGGGGGCTACGGTTTCATGGCTGAATATGAGATTGAAAGAGCTTACCGTGATTCACGAATTAACCGTATTTTCGAAGGAACAAACGAAATCAATCGACTATTAGTACCAGGCACGTACCTCCGCAAAGCACTAAAGGGAGAGCTTCCGTTATTCCAGAAAGCCCAGGCGCTGCAGGAAGAGCTCATGATGATGATGCCTGAAGAGCCTGGCGACGAGCCGCTTGCACAGGAAAAATATCTGGTTAAGAACGCGAAGAAGATCGGACTGCTTGCTGCTGGTCTGGCAGCACAAAAGTATGGAAAGGCTCTTGATAAAGAACAGGAAGTACTTGTAAACATTGCGGATATTATTTCGAATGCTTATGCAATGGAATCTGTTGTTCTTCGCACTGAAAAGGCCATTGAAAGAGCTGGCCTTGAAAAGAGCAAACAAAAGCTCCTGTACACTCAAATTTTCTGCCAGGAGGCATTTAACGAAATCGAGCAGGATGCAAAGGAAACACTTGTGGCAGTTGAAAACGGCGATGCACTGCGCATGATGATGTCAGCATTGCGCAAATTCACACGACACACGCCAGTCAACGTGATTACAAAGAAGCGTGAAGCATCAGAAAAACTGATCGACGCGGAACGTTTTACCGTTTAATCTGACTAAGCTCCCTTCCGATGAAGGGAGCTTTATTATTGTAAAAATAACCATTCAAAAAATTTTTCCGGCTTGCAGGAACAAATAGAAAAATGTCGAATATTAAATTGGTAATCAAGGTTATGCTTTGTCACCCTTTTATGTTACTATTCAATTAAAAGGCAGCAATTTTGGATAAGCCTGAATTTGCTAAAATGGGTGGTGAAAAAATGGCGTTGACTTTTTATTGGTATCCTAAATGCGGGACATGCCGTAAGGCCAAGAAATGGCTTGACGAACATAATCTGTCCTATGAAGAAATACATATAACAGACAATCCGCCTTCTCGAAGCGAACTTAAAGCGCTTTATAAAAACAGCGGTTTGGAACTAAAGAAGTTCTTTAATACGAGTGGCCAAAAATATCGGGAGCTCGGCTTAAAGGACAAAGTAAAAACCTCTTCAGATGAAGAACTGCTCGATATTCTGGCAACAGACGGCATGCTCATCAAGCGTCCGCTGCTGACAGATGGAGAGAAAGTAACAGTGGGCTTCAAAGAAGAGGAATATGAAAAGAAATGGCTTTCCTTATAGCTGGAAGCCACCATTAACCATGAGATCGATTTACTGATCATAAATTGAAATATTAATATGGAGGGATACATAATGAGCACACCAAAAGAATTACGTTATTCAGAAGAGCATGAGTGGGTAAAAACAGAAGATGGGAAAGTACGTATTGGGATTACGCATTTCGCGCAATCAGAACTTGGTGACATTGTATTCGTTGAGCTTCCTGAAGTTGGCGATGAGCTAAGTGCAAACGAACCATTCGGAAGCGTAGAATCTGTAAAAACAGTTTCTGAACTTTATGCGCCTCTAAGCGGTAAAGTGGTTGAAGTAAATGAAGATCTTAACGACAATCCTGAGTTCGTAAACGAGTCTCCATATGAAAAAGCATGGATGGTTGTGGTGGAGCCTTCAGATTTAAGCGAAGTAGAAAGCTTGATGACTGCTGAGCAATATGAAGAAATGACAAACGAAGATTAATTAGAGAGCCGGTTCACTTCCGAACCGGTTTTTTCGTTTCTTAGGGTAAATCATGTCCAGCTGCTTCAGCATTTTTGTTCTTACCTTTAATTGCTATTTTTCTTTTACATAGACAGGGCAAAACTATAGGTACCCAAATGCATGGAAGGAATGATTACAGATGACATTGAAGCAGCAGAAAATCGATATAACTGACCGGGTTGTCGGCAAACTTAACAATAATGGGATAGATCTTTATCTTGAAAATGAAAAAATTGGCCAAATCAGCCTTCCGGAAGGCTCTTCTTTCAATCTGTCCCATCATTTTGAAACCGAACACCAAAAAATATACCAGAATGTCTCCGTTCCAGATAAAGCGCAAGCGCGCTACACAGACTGTGACGAAGGCGGCTGGTGCTGACTACTGTAAACAGCGGAATTATTTCCGCTGTTTATTTAATAGGCTAAAGTGTTATGACCGGGCATACAATGAATTAGGCTATTTAAAGAAGACATAAAAATATTTTTCTTCAAAAACATTTCCTTTCCTAAACCGGGCAAGGAATATATAAATCAGCATGGCCCTAACCTCCAAAATGGGCAGGAGATTCACACCATAACCGAGAATAATGAATATATTAAGATAAAAACAATGCATTACTGGCTTTTAGCTTAAACGAACAGTTTCAAAATAACTCCTTTCAGGTGATGACGATGAACGATGGAATTCCGGAAAAAGTGATTATTGTCGAGGGAAAGTCAGATAAAACAAAGGTTAAAAGCATTATAAGAGAGCCCGTTGAAATTATCTGCACAAATGGAACAATAAGCATTACCAAACTGGATGAATTAATTGACACACTGTTTGATAAGGATGTATATATATTGGTGGATGCCGATTCAGCAGGTGAAAAGCTGAGAAAACAATTCAAAAGGGAATTTCCAGAGGCAGAGCATCTATACATCGACAGAATGTACAGAGAAGTAGCGACAGCACCGGAACACCATTTGGCAACAGTGCTGCTGGGAGCTAACATTGACGTTTATACACAATATCTGGACAGATAAAGTAAGGATGATAAAATGCAGGAATGGTCGCAGCAGGACATTGAGGAAGCGATTAGCGGAGAAGAAAAAACGATTCTTATCTATTTGTATACGCCTATGTGCGGAACCTGCCAGATGGCAGGAAAGATGCTGGCAGTTACAGAGCAATTGCTGCCAGGTCAAAAAATGGGGAAAGCGGACTTAAATTATATGCCGCAATTGGCTGAAAAATGGGGAGTGGAAAGCGTACCCTGCCTCCTCATCTTCAGAAAAGGAACTTTACATGAAAAATTATATGCTTTCCGATCCGTACCCTATTTATTGGATAAAATCAGAAGCATCGATTAGCAGAAACCAGGAGCAAAGCAGCCTGGTTTTTTGCATGTTTTAAAAAAGCCTTTTCACTATTCAAAATATATTTACAAACCCATTCCGAAAGAGTATGATACTTAGGGAATCGAAATAAAAATCATACAGTGCAGGAAGGGATCCGCATGGCATTTTACAGGGAGTGGGCTGGTCAATTTAAAGGTTATAACCGCAACATAAAATTGGCTTTTATGGCGAATATCCTTACACAAATTGGTTTTGGGATATTCATGGTAATTTATAATTTCTACATAAGGGAGCTCGGCTACTCAGAAAGTGTTAATGGACAAATCATATCCATGACTGCTCTCGCGACAGCAATGATTCTTGTGCCGGCAGGGATAGCCAGCGACCGAATTGGCAGAAAAAAAGCGATGATGTTTGGTGCAGTTGCAACAGGTGTAGTTATGCTCTTCAGAAGTATAGTTGAAATGCAGGAGCTCCTGATTTTATTTGCATTTTTAACCGGGCTGACAACAGCCTTTCTTCAGGTATCCGGCATACCATGGCTGGCTGAAAATTCAAAGGCTGATCAAAGGGTTCATTTATTCAGTATCCATTTTGCTATAATGACGGGCGCAAATGTGATCGGGAACTTAAGCGGGGGCATCTTAACGGATGTATTTTCTTTGTTTACGGATCAGCTCACCAGCATACGCATCACCCTTCTGATTGCAAGTGTGTTTTTTATAGCCGGCTTATTTCCAATTTTGCGTTTCGCAGAGGTTTCGAAAGATCGAAAAGGTGCAAAGGGCATAAAAGGCTGGTCATTCAAAAATCTCTCAGCTAAAAATGACGGTGTCAAAATTATCGCGATGTTTGCTTTTGCTCAGCTGCTGATTGGAATTGGTGCAGGACTAGTTATTCCCTATCTGAATCTATACTTCGCAGACCGCTTTGAAGCCTCCAATTCAGCTATTGGCATGATTATTTCTTTAGGGCAGGCTGCCACGGCCTTTGCCATGATTATCGGACCGGTTGTGGTAAGAAAAGTGGGAGAGGTAAAAGCTGTTGTGATCCTGCAGCTCATGTCACTTCCTTTCCTGCTTTTAACCGCTTATACTGAAAACCTTTGGCTGGCTGCCATTGGCTTTTTGTTCCGGCAGGCGTTGATGAATGCGGGAAATCCTATACAAATGTCATTGATGATGTCAAAGGTAAATGATTCGATGAAAGGACTGGCAAACTCAGTCAATCAGATGGTGTTCAATCTGGGCTGGGCTGTAATGGGCCCGGTTTCAACAGGAATCGTCATGAGATATGGAGATTATTGGGGATATGCACTCGTATTCTCCATTACAGCTTCTTTATACTTGATTGGCTCTCTCTACTTTTTCTTTGTATTCAGAGGCTATAAAAAGACAAAAACTGCAGCAGCCTCTGTGAAAATAGTATGATCTGACATATTTCTCGGGAAATGAAAAGGCAATGCCAATTAAACAGGCAATGCCTTTCTGATTTTGTCGAATGAAAAATAAAGGATTAAAGCACTTTATTACTGAATATTAAAGTCAATTGACCCCATTAAAAGAGGTGAGGCTGTGAGGAGTTTACCTGATGTATTTATCCGGGAATTAAAGGCTAAAGGGCATCTTGGATTTTTCTTAAGAAGTTCAAACTTTTCTCTGCTTATTAAGGCGGGAAACACATGCATTCCTTTGAAAATTTCGAATGGGGAAATACAGAAGGCAAGCCGCACCAGCCATTTTGATGTGGAAATCTCGGGATCGGAAGAAGCTGTATTGTCACTGATTACAGGAAAAGTAAAGCTAAGGGATGCCATTTCCCAAAACGAAATCATGCTTGAAACCACTTACAGAAAAAAGTTGCTGCTCGAGTCTTTTTTCTGTTTAGGGAAAATTTCACTGCACAATACTTGACCGTATTTTTAATAGTATGATAATATCGTTTTAATATTAATTAACTGAATATTCTTATCAAGAGAGGCGGAGGGACTGGCCCAGCGAAGCCCGGCAACCGGTAAAGTACACGGTGCTAAATCCAGCAGAGCAGAATGCTCTGAAAGATAAGAAGAGTCGATACAGCCCTCTTCTTATGAAGAGGGTTTTTCTGCTTTTAAGAAATGAAATACAAACATTTTTATAGAGGAGAGATAGCGATGACGGACAAACAGAAAAATTACCGCTTTGAAACAATTGGAGTACATGGGGGGCTGAAGCCTGACCCTGTAACTGGAGCGAGGGCGGTCCCAATTTATCAGAATAATGCTTATCAGTTCAAAAATACAGATCACGCTGCAGATCTCTTTGCCCTGAAAGAACCGGGATATATTTATAGCAGGATACATAATCCAACTGTCAGTGTGTTTGAGGAAAGAGTGGCCATGCTTGAAGGAGGAGTGGGTGCGCTGGCTCTTGCCAGCGGCCAGTCTGCTATTACACTTGCCATTTTAAATATCGCCGAAGCTGGTGATGAAATTGTTGCCGCATCCAATTTATATGGGGGCACTTATAATTTATTTGCAGTTACACTTCCCAAGTATGGAATAAAGGTAAAACTGGTGGATCCAAAGGATCCGGAAAATTTCCGGAGCACCATTACAGATAAAACAAAGGCTGTCTTCGCCGAAACGATTGGAAACCCCAGCCTGAAAATCCTGGATATTGAAAAGGTTGCCGCAATTGCCCACGAAAACGGTGTGCCGCTGATTGTTGATAACACTTTTGCTACCCCTTATCTTTGCAGGCCTATTGAACATGGCGCTGACATTGTCATACACTCTGCGACAAAATGGCTGCTCGGCAATGGGACCACAATGGGGGGAGTTATTGTAGACGGCGGAAAATTTGACTGGAATTCTCCTAAATTTCCGGGCTTTACAGAGCCTGATCCGAGCTACCATGATATTGTCTATAGCGAAGCAATTGGCGAAGCTGCTTATATTATCAAAGCACGGGTACAGCTGTTAAGAGACTTAGGACCTGCAATGAGTGCGCAAAGTGCATTCCAGTTCACACTGGGTCTTGAGACTCTGCATGTGAGAATGAAGGAACATGTTGCCAATACCAAAAAGGTAGTGGAATATTTAGAGGCGCACCCAGCCGTTAATTGGGTGCTCTATCCAGGTCATGAAAACCACCCGGATAAAGACTTGGCAGATAAATATTTGCCAAAAGGAGCCGGGGCAGTGGCTGTATTTGGAATTGCGGGCGGACGAGAGGCTGGAGCCAAGCTGATCAATAGTTTGCAGCTATGGGCACATGTGGCAAATGTCGGGGACGCAAAGAGCCTGATTATCCACCCTGCAAGCACTACTCATCAGCAGCTGGATGAGGAAGGTTTAAAAGCTGCAGGAGTGCCGGAGGACCTGATTCGGATTTCGATCGGCATCGAAAATGCAGAAGATTTAATTGAAGACCTGGAACAGGCGATAGAAGCAGCTGCAGGTCTCACATCGCTAGCTGCAAAAGCGTAAAGGAAAATTTACCATTCACTTTTTTCCGAAAGTTTGAAATTTCATCGTTGACACCTTTTTAATGGCTATGATACGATAGCAAACGTAATTAAAAAACTGCTTAATTCATTTAAAGTATTAATTTAATATAGAACGTTACGCTCTTATCAAGAGAGGTGGAGGGAAGTGCCCTATGAAGCCCGGCAACCGTCAATTAGTTGAAATGGTGCCAATTCACTCAAAGCATAGCTTTGATAGATGAGAGAAAGGACTAAATTTTTTTATGCCTTTCTGCTCATGTGCAGAAAGGCATTTTTGCTTTTGCGCATGAAAGCCTATATAGAGTGAAAAATAGGGAATAAAAGCAGTCTATTAATTATTATCTGTATCTTTCGATAAAAGAGGTGACTATCACGTTGATTTCCATAAAAGATGTACAGAAGATATTCTCTTCAAAAAACGGTCAGGTAAAAGCAGTTGACGATGTAAACCTGGAGGTAAAAGAAGGAGAAATTTTCGGTGTTATCGGATACAGCGGTGCAGGTAAAAGTACCTTAATCCGCATGCTGAATGGGCTGGAGCTTCCTACCCATGGCAGTGTAACAGTAGCAGGCAATGAGGTTTCAAAGATAAAGGGAAGCAAGCTAAGAAAAGCGCGGCAGGAAATAAGCATGATTTTCCAGCACTTTAACCTGTTATGGTCGAGGACAGTAAGAGAGAATATTGCATTTCCGCTTGAAATCGCAGGGGCTTCCCGGCAGGAAAGGCTCAAAAGAGTAGATGAGCTCATTAAACTCGTCGGTCTCGAAGGAAGAGAAGATGCCTATCCTTCGCAGCTTAGCGGGGGTCAAAAGCAAAGAGTTGGGATTGCCAGAGCCCTTGCCAATAATCCAAAAGTGCTGCTTTGTGATGAGGCAACATCTGCCCTTGATCCGCAGACAACAGACTCCATTTTGGAGCTGCTTGTTGACATCAATGAGCGGCTGGGCTTAACCATTGTCCTCATTACACATGAAATGCACGTAATCCGTAAAATTTGCCATCGGGTTGCTGTTATGGAAGGCGGCCGGATTGTGGAAATCGGCCCTGTGTTGGATGTCTTTAAGAATCCGAAAGCTGTGATTACAAAGCGTTTTGTCCAGCAGGTGACAGAGCCTGAAGAAACGAAGGAAACAATTGATCATCTGGTCGATTTGTATCCAAAAGGAAAAGTAGTCCAATTAGGATTTGTCGGCGAAGCAGCTGAACAGCCATTGATTACAAACCTGATCCGTCACTTCCAGGTAACTGTTAACATTCTGCAGGGGAAGATCTCCCAGACGCAGAATGGTTCCTACGGTACCCTATTCATCCATGTTGATGGAGAAGCAGAGGAAGTTGCAAAAGCGATTGAATTTATCCATTCTCAGCAGGTGGGCGTGGAGGTGATTTCCAATGCTTAATGAATGGTTTCCAAATGTGAAATGGGACTCCATGTGGGAAGCTACTGTGGAAACTCTCTATATGACAGCTATTTCTGTTATTGCAACGTTTATTTTAGGAGCGATTTTGGGGCTGCTGCTCTTTTTGACCTCAAAGGGGAATATCTGGGAAAATGCAGCAATCAATAAAATTATCTCTGCGTTCGTCAATATTTTCCGTTCGATTCCATTTATTATCCTTATTGTATTACTGATTCCATTTACGAAGTTTTTGCTTGGGACAATGATTGGGGAGGATGCAGCATTGCCTGCATTAATTATTGGTGCTGCCCCGTTTTATGCCCGAATGGTGGAAATCGGCTTGAGGGAAATTGACAAAGGGGTAATTGAAGCGGCCAAGTCAATGGGCGCAAAAACAAGCACGATCATCTGGAAGGTTCTGCTTCCGGAATCAATGCCCGCCCTTGTTTCGGGAATAACCGTGACAGCTATCGCGCTGGTTGGCTACACAGCCATGGCTGGTGTAATCGGCGCCGGGGGTCTAGGAAATCTGGCTTATCTGGAAGGATTCCAGCGGAGCCGAAGTGATGTAACGCTTATGGCGACCGTCATTATTCTAATCATCGTATTTATCATCCAGTTTATTGGAGATATCATTACAACAAAATTAGACAAACGATAAGGAGAGATTGACATGAAAAAATGGTTATCACTTGTTCTTGCACTGGCAGTTGCACTTGTACTTGCAGCTTGCGGCACTTCAGAAGAGGGCGGCAATGCCGGTGAAGGCGGAGATAGTAAAGAAAGCAAAAAGATTACAGTGGGGGCTTCCAATGTCCCTCATGCTGAAATTCTTGACGAAGCAAAGCCATTACTTGAAGAAAAAGGCTTTGAACTTGATGTTGTGAAATTCCAGGATTATGTATTGCCAAATCAGGCTCTTGAATCTAAAGAGCTTGATGCAAACTACTTCCAGCACATTCCTTATCTTGAGTCACAAAAGGCTGAGCATGGATATGATTTTACGAATGCAGGCGGAATTCATATTGAACCAATCGGTGTGTATTCCCAAAAGTATAAGAACCTTGAGGAGCTTCCTGAGGGTGCAACAATCATCATGAGCAACTCTGTCGCTGACCATGGCCGCATCCTTTCCATGCTTGAAGCTGAGGGACTTATCACTTTAAATGCAGATGTGGAAAAAACGGAAGCAACACTGGAAGATATAAAAGAAAATCCGAAAAAATTAAAGTTTGATACTGAATATGAAGCATCACTTCTTCCTCAGATCTACAATAATGGAGAAGGAGACGCAGTCCTGATTAACTCAAACTATGCAATCGATGCAGGGTTAAATCCTCTTAAAGATTCAATTGCCATCGAGGACAAAGAATCACCATATGTAAATGTGATAGCAGTCCGCACAGGTGATGAAGAAAAAGAAGGAATTAAAGCTCTTGTAGAAGTGCTTCGTTCAAAGGAAATCCAGGATTTCATTCTTGAAAAATATGAAGGTGCCGTTGTGCCGGTATCTGAGTAAAGGCAGAAATGCAGGCGTTCACAGCGCCTGCTTTTTTTTGTGGATCAGCAGTCCCACTTCCCGTATAGATTGAAATGCAATCAAACATACTAACCTTGATACTATTTGAAATGGAGTGGAGATCGATGGAACATTATCATGAACCTTCAAACTCAATAGAAGAAGCCCTGCATGATTATAAAGTCGGATTAGGAGTTTTCACTGAAAAAATGCCTGATTTGGCAAAGCATTATAATGCTTTTACAGAAGCCTGCTTTAAAGAAGGGGTTTTATCTCAAAAAGAGAAGCAGCTGATCGCGCTCGGCATCAGTTTATATTCTCAGGATGAATACTGCATTATTTACCACACGAAAGGCTGCATTGATCAAGGGGCGTCCGAAGAAGAGATTCTTGAGGCAGTAGGAGTAACAGCAGCTTTTGGTGGCGGAGCGGCCATGAGCCAGGCGGTTACGCTCGTCCAGGAGGCCATGACCGAATTGAATCAGCAAAATCACTGAAAATCTTCTCCTGCTTGGCAGCAGGAGTTTTCTTCTGCAATGGTAATTTTTCAGAAAATTTATAAAAACAACCATTAATCCAGAGCATTCGGCCAGTATTCTAAGGATAGGAAGTATGAAAGCGTTTCACCAGTTCTCATTCCTTATTTTGCTAAAAAAATCAGGTTTTTTCCGCTTTGTGCGGGGTATAGTGTGAGTGTTAAGATTTTAGATGTAAAACCAAATGCTGAAAAGCATAAAAACCGAAAGGATTGATTCATTATCAGTCAGTTACAGCTGAACTACACGAGTGAAATGGAAAAAGCTATGCAAGCTGCCCATGGAGTTGGATATGAAGTGTACAGCCGGAAACATGATATTCGAATGGAAGTTGAAAAAAGACGTGAAGAAGATTATCTTCAAAGCCAGCGCTTAGTTGCAGATCTTGAAAGAAAAATTCATTCCTAAGTTAAAGGTATATATAATAATGAAGTAAATAGTAACCAGTGCCGATGATGCACTGGTTTTCTTTTTGCAATACATGAAATTACAGTACCGGGAAAAAATAGACAGGACATGATGGTTTCCGGTAATTTCACTCTTTGATGACAAAGATTTTATATGATAAAATTTATATTTACAGGCTTTCTAAACTTTTTCGTTTGAAAAGTTTGTTAATGGTCTCAAAGAGTTGCTATGATATTTGATTTGTTATAAGATTGTAATGAGAATAAAATGAGAATAGAGATTTGCGGATGAAACCGATTTACAAATCTTCTTTTATTGACGGAGGTATATATTATGGCAGGATCAGTACTTACAATTAAAGACCTTCATGTTGCTATTGAGGGAAAAGAAATACTAAAGGGTGTAAACCTTGAGATTAAAGGCGGAGAAATTCACGCAATTATGGGGCCGAACGGTACAGGTAAATCTACTTTATCTTCTGCTATCATGGGCCATCCAAAATATGAAGTAACACAGGGAAGCATCACTTTAGATGGTAAAGATGTTCTTGAAATGGAAGTTGACGAGCGCGCACGTGCCGGCCTGTTCCTTGCAATGCAATATCCAAGTGAAATCAGCGGCGTAACAAATGCCGATTTTTTACGTTCTGCAATTAACAGCCGCCTTGAAGAAGGAAATGAAATTTCTCTTATGAAATTCATCCGCAAAATGGACAGCAAGATGGAATTCCTTGAAATGGATCTTGACATGGCTCAGCGTTATCTTAATGAAGGTTTCTCAGGCGGAGAAAAGAAGCGCAATGAAATTCTTCAATTAATGATGCTTGAACCTAAAATGGCTATCCTGGATGAAATCGATTCCGGTTTGGATATCGATGCATTGAAAGTTGTTTCAAAAGGAATCAATGAAATGCGCGGAGAAGAGTTTGGATGCTTAATTATCACACACTACCAGCGCCTTCTTAACTACATCACACCTGACCATGTTCACGTGATGATGCAGGGCCGCGTTGTAAAATCAGGCGGACCGGAGCTTGCACAGCGCTTAGAAGCTGAAGGATATGACTGGATTAAGAAAGAATTGGGCATTGAAGACGAAACAGTTGGGCAAGAAGCGTAAGCGTTAGGGGGATCACTATGACAACGGAAATAAAACTACCATTTGATAAGGAATATGTTAGTTCCTTTTCAAAAGATATGGGCGAGCCGGCATGGCTGACAGAACTCCGTCTAAATGCGCTTGCAGACGCGGAAAGCCTGCCAATGCCAAAGCCTGATAAAACCAAAATAGCTAAATGGAACTTCACACAGTTCGAAAAGCACATTGTCGGAAGCGAAGACTTTGCGTCTCTAAACGACCTTCCTGAGGATGTAAGAAACCTGATTGATACAGAAGCTGGCGATCAGAATTTATATATTCAGCGCAATAATAGACCAACTCATTTGTCTGTATCTAAAGAACTTCAGGAAAAAGGTGTTATTTTCACAGACATCTTTACAGCGGCAAGAGAACACAGCGAGCTTCTTCAGAAATATTTTATGAAGGATGGCGTCAAAACGGACGAACACCGTTTAACTTCTCTGCACGCGGCTCTTTTAAACGGCGGAGCGTTCTTGTACGTTCCGAAAAATGTGGAAATTTCAGCGCCAATTCAGGCAGTATATATCCATGATGATAAAGAGGCAAACCTATTCAACCATGTATTGGTTGTAGCTGATGATAACAGCTCAGTTACTTACGTGGAAAACTATGTTTCTGTAGTTGAGGAAGCGAACGGCATCTTCAATATTGTTACAGAGGTCATTGCCAATGCAAATGCACGAGTACAGTATGGTGCAGTTGACACACTTGCTAAGGGAACAACAGCTTATGTGAACCGCCGCGGGGTTGCAGGCCGTGATGCCCGCATTGAATGGGCTCTTGGACTTATGAACGATGGCAATACAGTTTCAGAGAATACAACTAACCTTGTTGGAGACGGTTCTTTCGGGGATACTAAAACAGTTGTTGTAGGACGCGGAGAACAGACTCAAAACTTTACAACGAAAGTAGTTCATTTCGGAAAGAATTCCGAAGGCTACATTTTAAAGCATGGGGTTATGAAAGACTCTGCTTCATCCATCTTTAATGGAATCGGTAAAATCGAGCATGGGGCTTCCAAGTCAAATGCCGAGCAGGAGTCACGCGTATTGATGCTAAGCGAAAAAGCGCGTGGGGATGCCAACCCGATTTTATTAATCGATGAAGATGATGTAACAGCAGGACACGCAGCTTCAGTTGGCCGTGTGGATCCATTGCAGCTTTATTATCTAATGAGCCGCGGTATCTCCCAAAAAGAGGCTGAACGTCTTGTTATTCACGGCTTCTTGGCGCCTGTTGTTAATGCTCTTCCGATCGAAGGCGTTAAGAAGCAGTTGACTGCCGTCATTGAAAGGAAAGTAAAATAATGAATGCCCGTGAGATTCGGCAAATGTTTCCCATCCTGGATCAGGAAGTCAATGGAAAGCCTCTTGTTTATCTGGACAGTGCCGCTACTTCCCAAAAGCCTGTTCCGGTAATTGAGGCGATTGATAAATACTACCGGGAATATAATTCGAATGTTCATAGAGGCGTCCATACGCTAGGCACGAGAGCAACGGATGGCTATGAAGGTGCCAGGGAAAAGGTGCGTAAATTCATTAATGCCAAATCGACTGAGGAAGTTATTTTTACAAGAGGAACAACAACTTCCATCAATACAGTTGCAGCAAGCTACGGACGTGCTAACCTGTCTGAAGGCGATGAAATTGTGATCTCCTATATGGAGCACCACAGCAATATCATTCCGTGGCAGCAGGTAGCTAAGCAGACGGGTGCCACATTAAAGTACCTTCCCTTGCAGGAAGATGGTACCATCTCCCTAGAGGATGTCAGGACAACCGTAACAGCTGATACGAAAATCGTATCCATTATGCAGGTGTCGAATGTGCTTGGTGTTATGAACCCAATTAAGGAAATTGCAAAAATTGCCCATGAGAACGGCGCAATTATGATTGTGGATGGTGCGCAAAGTGCTCCGCATATGAAAATTGATGTTCAGGATCTGGATTGTGATTTTCTTGCTTTTTCCGGTCATAAGATGTGCGGCCCTACTGGCATTGGTGTTCTTTACGGAAAGAAAAAGCACCTGGAAAAAATGGAGCCGGTTGAATTTGGCGGTGAAATGATCGACTTTGTCGGCCTCTATGAATCAACATGGAAGGAGCTTCCGTGGAAATTCGAAGGAGGCACGCCAATTATTGCAGGTGCCATTGGATTAGGTGCTTCAATTGATTTCCTTGAACAGATTGGCCTGGACGAAATTGAGGCGTACGAGCACAAGCTGGCCGCTTATGCTATGGAAAAAATGTCTGCTATAGACGGAATGACCATTTATGGGCCAAAAGAAGCCTCAAAAAGGGCCGGCCTGGTTACGTTTAATATAGACGATGTTCATCCACATGATGTGGCAACTGTATTGGATGCAGAAGGAATTGCAGTCCGCGCCGGCCACCATTGTGCACAGCCGCTGATGAAGTGGCTCAAGGTGTCGGCAACTGCACGTGCAAGCTTCTATCTGTACAATACGGAAGAAGATATTGATAAGCTTGTTTCAGGGCTTGTCAAAACAAAGGAGTATTTCAGCGATGTCTTCTAAAAATTTAGATACCCTTTACCGCCAGGTTATAATGGATCATTATAAAAACCCTCGTAACAAAGGGGTACTTGAAGATGACAGCCTGACGATCAATATGAATAACCCTACTTGCGGGGACCGGATTCAATTGACGCTGAAGCTTGAGGACGGCAAAGTGGCTGATGCGAAATTTGAAGGCGAAGGATGTTCCATCTCCATGTCCTCAGCTTCCATGATGACCCAAGCCATCAAGGGTAAAAATATTGAAGAAGCCTTAAAGCTTTCCAAAGTTTTCTCGGACATGATGCTGGGAAAAGAATATGATGAAGATGATCTGGATCTTGGCGATATCGAAGCTCTTCAGGGAGTTTCCCAATTTCCTGCCCGAATCAAATGCGCCACTTTGGCATGGAAAGCAATGGAAAAAGGCGTTGGCACGGAGAAAGAAGAACAGGAATAAATCAATCAAACGTTTGATTAAAAACTTTTTCGTCTGCCTTGTGTGCTAAAAAACTATGAATTGATAGGGTGTGAACCCTTTCCTATATGAATGGAGGAATACGACGATGGCAAAAAAGATGCCTGAGATCGGCGATTACAAGTATGGTTTTGCCGATAAAGACGTTTCCATTTTCCGATCAAAACGCGGTTTGACAAAAGAAATTGTTGAAGAGATTTCAAAATTGAAGGAAGAGCCACAATGGATGCTTGACTTCCGTTTAAAATCATTGGACCATTTCTACAACATGCCTATGCCGCAATGGGGCGGAGATTTAGCGTCATTAAACTTTGATGAAATTACGTATTATGTAAAGCCTTCTGAAAAAACTGAACGCTCTTGGGATGAGGTTCCTGAAGAAATCAAACAAACGTTTGATAAATTGGGTATTCCGGAAGCGGAGCAGAAGTATCTTGCTGGTGTTTCTGCACAGTATGAATCAGAGGTTGTTTACCATAACATGCAGGAAGACCTTGAAGCAAAAGGAATCGTATTTAAGGATACAGATTCCGCTCTTCGTGAAAATGAAGATATCTTCCGTGAGCACTGGGCAAAGGTTATCCCTCCAACAGATAACAAATTTGCTGCATTAAATTCAGCCGTTTGGTCTGGCGGATCGTTCATCTATGTTCCTAAAGGAGTTAAGGTTGATACGCCATTGCAGGCTTATTTCCGCATTAACTCTGAAAACATGGGGCAATTTGAGCGTACCTTAATTATTGTTGATGAAGGCGCACATGTACACTATGTAGAAGGCTGTACAGCACCTGTGTACACAACCAACTCTCTTCATAGTGCGGTTGTTGAAATCATCATCAAAAAAGACGCATACTGCCGTTATACAACCATCCAAAACTGGGCAAACAATGTATACAACCTGGTTACGAAGCGTGCGGTTTGTGAATCAAACGCAACAATGGAATGGATTGACGGAAACATCGGTTCAAAACTGACAATGAAATATCCGGCAGTTATTCTTAAAGGAGAAGGCGCACGCGGCATGACCCTTTCCATTGCATTAGCAGGCAAAGGGCAGCATCAGGATGCAGGTGCGAAAATGATCCACCTTGCACCAAACACGTCTTCAACGATCGTATCGAAATCGATATCCAAGCAGGGCGGTAAAGTAACATACCGCGGAATCGTTCACTTCGGCCGCAAAGCTGAAGGTGCACGCGCCAATATCGAGTGTGATACGTTGATTATGGATAACCAGTCAACTTCAGATACGATTCCATACAATGAAATCCTGAACGACAACATTTCTCTTGAGCATGAGGCGAAGGTTTCAAAAGTATCTGAAGAACAGCTATTCTACCTTATGAGCCGCGGAGTTTCAGAGGAAGAAGCAACAGAAATGATCGTAATGGGCTTCATCGAGCCATTTACGAAAGAACTTCCAATGGAATACGCAGTAGAAATGAACCGCCTGATCAAGTTTGAAATGGAAGGTTCTATTGGTTAATAATAATTTTAAAAAAAATGATTGAACGGCTATGCCGTTCAATCTTTTTTTTGTTTAAGAGACTCCACCTTTGAAGGAGGGCAGTTAGTCAACCTGTATTTTTCCACTCCAAGTCCTGCCGATTTCTTTATTTCTTCATTTAGGATTTCCATCTTTTATAAAATGAATGATAAATAAAGTGTTAGGTGAAAATAAATAGCAGGTGATGAGTTTATGGAGAATATCATATCTTTCCTTCCAAAATGGGAACACTTATTTGGTGCATGTTTAGCTTTTTTAATTCCCTATTCTATTTCCAAAGTTTCAAAATGGTTACGATCAATAAAATCCAGTTAAAGATTTAGCATCCTCTTAATCAAAATTTCCACACCTAAAGTGTAACTTAAAACTTACCAGTCTCGAAAAAATATTTTATGTAAGCAGGTGAGGGAGATGAATCAATGGGCTTGGCTGCAAAAAAAGAAAAAACAAACGAAAAATGCTCATCAACAAGTAAAGATACATGGGACAGATGTATTCTTTTCATCTAGTTTGGATTCTAACCTCGAGCAAATACAAAATATTTTAGGAAATAACCCTGATATCGCGATTCGCAGATTTAATATTGACTTATATAACGTTAAAGCAGCTGTCGTTTTTATTAAAGGGCTTGCCGATAAAGAGCAAATTCATGAACAAATATTAAAGTCAATCATGTTAGAACTTCAAATGCGAGAATGCTATGTAAAACAAGACCAGGCCACCGGCTCGCACATCAAAGAAATCATTAAAGACCATGTTGTAACGCTAACCGATGTCGAAGAAAACAACAAGATAGAAGACTGCGTGATAGGGGTTTTGAATGGAGATACGGCATTACTAATTGATAACGTCGATACATCCCTTATACTTGGAACAAAAAAATGGCCATCAAGACAAATTGAAGAACCAATTACAGAAGCTACTGTAAGGGGGGCAAGAGAAGGATTTGTCGAAAATATTTTTGTGAATATGTCTTTAATTCGAAAGCGAATTAGAGATCCCCATTTAGTTTTAGACAAATATACAATAGGGCTCAGAAGTCAAACACCGGTTATCATGGCATATATAAAAGATATTACAAATGACAGCATCATCCAAGAAGCCAAAAAACGATTAGAAAAAATTGATATTGACCAAATACTTGAATCGGGGATTATTGAGCAGTTCATTGAAGATGATTTTTTATCACCGTTTCCACAACTCATAACAACTGAAAGGCCGGATAAAGTAGCAAGTGGATTATTAGAAGGACGTGTAGCCATCTTAGTTGATGGAACGCCTTTTGTATTGCTTCTGCCAGTCACGATTACCTCTATTCTTCAGGGGCCGGAAGATTATTATGAACGATGGTTTGTTGGTACCCTCATTCGCTTCATGCGGTTTGGAGCAGCGTTTGTCTCTTTATTTGGTCCTTCATTATACGTAGCACTTATTTCGTATCATCCAGGGTTAATTCCAACTGATTTAGTAATTTCGATTGCAGGAAGCAGGGAAGGAGTGCCATTTCCAAGTATTGTAGAAGCATTATTGATGGAAATCACAATTGAAATACTGCGGGAAGCAGGTGTAAGGCTTCCTAAACCAATTGGACAAACAGTTGGAATTGTAGGAGGGCTAGTTATTGGGGAGGCGGCTGTTACAGCGGGCTTAGTCAGCCCAATGATGGTCATTGTTGTGGCAGTTACGGCAATTTCTTCCTTTTCTTTACCGCAGTATGGGGCGGCAATAGCTATTCGAATCTTACGCTTTGGAATGATGCTTTCAGCTGCTGTATTAGGGTTATTTGGAATTATTATGTTTGCGATGGCCATTACGATTCACCTTGTCAAGCTTAAAAGTTTTGGTGTTGAATATACCTCTCCATTTGTTCCGTATCAATTTAAAGATTGGAAGGATGCAATACTTCGATTACCATATAGTGTTCTTAAAGAGAGACCTGAAATGTTAAAACCCAAAGACTCCACTCGGATTAGATAAAGGAAGATCATAGTGAATGGTTCAAACGAAAAAATTACACCTACACAGGCTACAGTCGCTTTAGTAATGACAATCATTGGTGTGGGGATTGTAACATTACCCCGCGTAAGTGCAGAGGAAGTTCAAACGCCTGATATTTGGATCAGTATGCTTTTTAGTGGCGGAATCACATTTGTTGCTGCTTTTTTTATAACCAAGTTATGCCTTCGATTTAAAGGAATGACGATTTATCAATTTAGTCCTATATTGGTTGGCAAATGGGCAGGTCTTGTTTTTAATCTATTTATTATTATGTATTTTATATTAGTTAGTGGATATCAGGCACGATCAATGGCTGAAGTGCTTCGCGCTTATTTGCTGGATAAAACTCCGATAGAAGCAGTGATTATCGTTTATATCGCAGTAGGCGTGTATATCGTGATCAGCGGCATATATCCTATTGTAAAATTGCTTCAAATTTACTTTCCGGTTGTTTTGGTATTTATTTTTTTTATGCTGGGTCTTAGTGTAACAAATGTTGATCTAAATAATCTTCGCCCTGTCTTAGGTGAAGGATTTAAGCCAGTTGTCAACGGGATTAAGCCAACAACTTTATCTCTTGCTGGAATTGAAAGTTTTCTTATTTTAATCGCATATATGCAACGTCCACAACAAGCTATGAAAGCTGCAGCCGTGGGAATATTTATCCCGTTATTTTTGTATATCCTGATCGTAATAGCTGTTATTGGCTCATTAACAGTAGATGAGGTCAGGCAGTTAACATGGCCGACGATCGAACTGGTCAAATCAATTGAAATGAAATTCCTCCTTTTAGAAAGATTTGAAAGCTTTTTTATCATTCTTTGGGTGATTACAACGTTTACATCCTTTATAATGAATTTTTATTTTGCTAGTTTAGGTTTGAGTCAAGTTTTTAAGAAAGCGTACAAACCTTTTGTGTATGGTCTTATACCATTCATTTATCTATGTGCGATGTATCCGGAAGATATAAATGGAGTTTTTAAATTAGCTGACTATATTGGCAACATGGCCATCATAATTACAGGATTTATCCCCATCCTTTTTTTAATGATTGCCTTCATAAGGAGGAAACGAAATGCGAAGAATTAAAAAAAGCATCTTGATATGCTGCTGCATCTCGATCCTTTTTATGGGAGGGTGTTGGGATCGCGTTGATATTGAAGATATAGGTCTGGCTGTTGGTGTCGGAGTGGATTATCAAGAACATTCAACAAAACGCATAACTCCTGAATTTACAATTCAATCTGTTGTACCTAAAGTATTGGCTGGAGAGAATGGAGGCGGCGGCAGTCAAGCAGAGCCATTTCAAAACTTAACAATTGAGGAATCCTCTTTATTTGAAGCGGGCCGTGAAGCTTCCACGGCTACAAGTCGCAGTCCGAATTATGCCCATTTAAAAGTATTGGTAATTAGTAAGGAAGCAGCACAATCCATTAATTTGCTCCAATTATTGAATTTTTTCTTTCGCGACCATGAAATAAGACGGACAGTTCATGTATTGATATCAGAGGAAAAAGCAAGCGAAATATTAAGCATAAAAGGAACAAAGGATCCAGTACCTGCTTTAAAGCTATTGTCTATAACTGAAAATATGAAAACGAAAACAGCAAAAATGCCCCCAAAATTATCCTTAGGCGATTTCTCGGAAAAAATGTCGGCCAGTTCAAGTTTTTTGGTTCAGAAAGTACAAAAATTTAATGGTGGAGTTCAAATCATTGGAGCAGCAGTTATTAAAGGGATTACACAGAAAATGATTGGGGAGCTTAATGAAGACGAAACCTTGGGCATTAATTGTATTACAGGTGAAGCGAAAGCAGGTGCCGTAACAGGAGTCGATAAAGAAACGGGCAAAATCATTACATATGAAATTGATCAGCTGAAAAGTTCAATTAGGCCTCACGTAAATGGAGGGGATATTTCGTATACAGTAAACATTAATACTGAAGGCCGATTATCTGAAGATTGGATTCCAAACAGTGATGCTTTTAATGAGAAGTTTATTCGAGATGCAGAAAAAACAGTTGAAAAAGAATTTATGCGATTAATGGAAGCAGGATTAACCAAGACTCAAAAAGAATTAAAAGTAGATGTCGCTGGATTTGGAGAGAGTTTACGAATCAATCAACCGAAAGTGTGGAAAAAAGTAAAGGGAAATTGGGAGGAACGGTTTCCTGAAGCTTCAATTAATATTAACGTGAAGGTTAACATTAAACAATTCCAGACTCAAGGCAGAAAAATGAATAAATCGAAATAATAAAAGTGCAAAAGGAGCAAAACCTTCAACTAGCTTATACTCGCCCCTTTAATTTATATAAGTAGCAACTTCCCAATATAGGGTAAAATCAGAGGAGTAACAAAATAAGAATACTTCACAGCCATAGGACGCTTTCTTAGAGTTAAGGAGAAAGCGTCTTGTTTTATATATGGCAAGAGCTTGGAGTTCAATAAAATCAATGCTTAGCAATCAATTGTTTATTATTTTAAAGGAAGTTTAAAAAATCCTATGGTAAACTGGATTAAAAATCTTGGAAATTGAAACTTTTAATAAATTATAATCATATAGAGTTTCAGTACAAAATTTTCCGTTAAAAGAAAAGTAGAGTAAAAAACGGAGGTGTTTCAATGATTATCATCGGCGTAACAGGCTGGGGCGACCATGATAGCCTATATACGGGCAATGTTTCACCTAGAGATAAGCTAAAAGAATATGCGGGCCATTTCCCTACTGTGGAGGTGGACTCTGCTTTTTATGCGGTGCAGCCAAAGCGTAACTCTTCCAAATGGGTAAAGGACACGCCTGAATCTTTTCAATTCATAGTAAAAGCCTACCAGGGCATGACAGGTCATCAGAGAGGTGAAATCCCTTTTGAAAGCAAAGAAGAAATGTTTGAAGCGTTTAAAGATTCATTGGAGCCTTATATCGAATCCGGCAAACTGGCTATGGTACTGTTTCAATTTCCGCCATGGTTTGACTGCAAAAAAGCCAATGTCGATTACCTCCGCTGGTGCAAGGAGCAGATGGGGGATATCCCATGTGCCCTGGAGTTCAGGCATCAATCATGGTTTCGTCCGGAGTTCAGGGAAAGCACATTAAGCTTTATGAAAGAGGAAGACTGGATTCACAGCATCTGTGACGAGCCGCAAGCCGGTGAAGGTTCAGTTCCGACAGTTCTGGAAACAACCAGTACTGACAAGGTGCTCGTTCGTTTTCATGGACGCAATTTTCACGGCTGGCAGAAAAAGAATGCGGACAACTGGCGGGAGGTCCGCTATCTTTACCGCTATAACGAAAAAGAACTGGCAGAATGGGCAGAACATCTGAAATTGCTCGAGAAAAAATGTAAAAATGTATTCGTCGTTTTCAACAACAACTCTGGCGGTGACGCGGCAGACAACGCTAAACAAATGATCGAAATGCTGGATATCGAATATCAGCAGCTTGCTCCAAGACAGCTTGATTTATTCTAAAGCGGGTGACAGGCACCTACACCACTTCAGCCAACTGGTATAGGTGCCTGTCACTTTCACCCTTTTCCTTGTCCGCACATATTGTGTAAGGGAAAAGGAAAGGAGTGGGTGCAGGTATGATTGATTTGAAGCCGATTGATATAGATGGCCACACTTTTTTGAGTGTTTCAGTGCAGCTGCCGAAGACCAATCTGCTGGTGGTAACGAATGATAAAGGGTATATCATGTGCGGAGCCCTGGATGTAGCTTTGCTGAATGAGAAGCTTAAGGACCGAAAAGTAATTGCCGGCAGGGCTGTCGGTGTAAAAACGATAGATCAGCTGTTAAATGCCCCGCTTGAATCTGTCACTTATGAGGCGGAGGAACTGGGTATTGTTAAAGGAACCATTGGAAAAGAAGCACTTCTAAAAATGATTTAAAGGCATGCCTGAATAGGGCTGTCTTTTTTTAATGCATGAGCGCTCTGCACATAAATTACTCTATCCGCACGTAAAAACAGGTTATCTACATATAAATCTTTCTATCCGGAAATATATCATAAACTTACTCTCACGCCGGAAATTTTGTCGTATAATGTAAATAAAACCAAATAATTCCCGAAATATAAGGTAGCACCGAAAAAAGGATAATGGGAGATATATATGAGATTAGCAGCAACCAATACAATTGAGACTGGCAGTGTTTTGGCCAAAGCTATATATAATGACAAGGGTCAGGTCCTTTTGCAAGAAGGTGTGGAGCTGGCTGATAAATTAATACATAAACTGCAGGAAATGGGTATTACCTATGTGTATATTAAGGATTTGCGCACTGAGGATATCCAATATAAGGACCCTCTGACTCCCAAAATGCGCAAACAGGCTATCGAAACCATTGAAACCGTTCTGAAGGAAGTACAAGCAAATAAAGAGTTATCAGGCTCTCTGGTAATTGAGAATGCCTCCAAGCGGCTCTCAGGGCTGATACGTCAGCTACTCATTGAAATAAGGGGAAATAAAGAGCTTCTTACGATCCTATCAGATGTTTATACATATGATCACTATATTTTCACACACTCCCTGAATGTAACTCTGTATTCACTGGCAATCGGGATGAAGCTTCAGCTCCTGCCAAAGGAACTTGAAATCCTGGGGCTGGGTGCTATTCTTCATGATGTCGGAAAGATGAAGGTGCCTGCAGATATTCTTATGAAACCGGGTAAATTGACAGAGGACGAATTTGAATCAATAAAGAAGCATCCGGAAGATGGATTTAATATATTAAGAAAGGTAGATACGATCCCTCTCCTCGTTGCGCATTGCGCCTTTCAGCATCATGAGAGATTAAATGGTTCAGGCTATCCGCGCGGCCTGCAGGGGAAGGAGATTCATGAATTCGGCAAGATAATTGCGATTGCCGATGTGTTTGACGCAGTAACATCCAACCGCATTTACAGACAGGCTATGCTCCCGCATGAAGGCCTGGAAGTTCTGTATGCAGGGGCCGGAAAATTATTTGATAAGAAAGTCATTGAAGTTTTCCGGCAGGCGGTTGCCGTGTATCCAGTTGGTGTTACAGTCGAGCTGAATGACGGAAGAAAAGGTGTTGTCTGCCGGCAGAATCCGGGTCTCAGCGACAGGCCTGTCATCCGCATACTTGAAGAAAAGGGCAGGAATGTGGAGCCCTATGAAGCGGATTTAGGGCTTGAATTGAATTCTGTTATTACAGGCTGTGATACGACTTTAGTACAACAATAAAGTGAAACTTTCTTCAGTGGGGCTTTTCTTATCCCCCACTGATTGGTAGTTGAGGCCCACAGGACAAGGAAGGCTTCGTCAGCATGAGCATCGCACGACCAAATGCGTCAGCTTTTGGGAGGATGTGGCGTTCTTAGTCTTTGTCCTTCTTTCGGGCCTTTACATTATAAAGCGAGGCGACTTGCCCAGGGGTGACAAGCGAGCCCCTAGGAGCCGCAGCTAGATTGGGCAGTTTGCCTCCCACTTATCCTCCTTTGATTCCGCTGAGTCTTGAAGTGTGGTCTTACTGCCCGTTAGACTGCGATAAACTATTTTGAATTTTTGAGCCTAGTTCCCTCCTTTACAGCATACATATAGCTTGTAAAGGGGGGATTTGTTTTGGCAAAATTTCGCGGCCGGCTGCCCCGGAAAGGTCCTCTTCCATTTCGCTATGTATTTCTTTTGACCTTTGTATTTTTTGTTATCTCAACAGCTGCCGGCCTCTGGATTATCAATGAAGGGCTTAAGCCAACACTCATGAGCTATGCCGATTCACAGACAAGGAAAATTGCATCATTGGTGATAAACAATGCGATTAATAAAAAAATTACCAATGTGATGGACTTGGAAGATATGTTTGAAGCAAGCGAGAGCGGTGTTGTCAGCATAAACGTGGAAAAGCTGAACAGAGTCAAAGCGGAAGTAACCGAACTGGTTCAGGATAATATTAAGAAAGCGGAAAAGGGCGATTTGGATGCGTTGGAGTCCTTTACAGACGTGGAAATCAATACGGAGGAAATGCAGCACTCAAATGGAATTGTCTATTACGTGCCGCTTGGCCAGGCAACCAATAATGCCCTCCTCGGTAACTTGGGTCCCCGAATACCTGTGAAGTTTAATGCAGTCGGTTCCGTTACCTCCAATTTCATAACTGAGACAAAGGATCACGGCATAAATAATGTGGAAGTGAAGGTGCTGGTCCGCCTGGACGTACAGGTTCAAATTATCATTCCTTTTGCCACCAAAATTATCACAGTACAGGAGGATGTGCTGGCGGCTTATGGCATTTACCCGGGAAAGGTCCCGCAATTTTACAATGGCGGAGGGGGCACCTCGCCTTCAATAGAAATACCGGCCGGCCAATAACTCTTGCTATTAGGTTAGTATTTTGATAAAATTCTACTATAATTTCATAAAAACCTTATCATATCCGATGGGGTAGAGGTGCAGGATTCAAAAGTACGCTGTGTGAGGATGACAACGACGACCGCAGCCGAAAGGGAATGTTGCCGAAGCAGAATTAGTGAGTCAAAACTAATCATGCTGGGGTTACTTCGAATAGGAGTAACACTGTCATTATGAGGGGAAAGTATGAATATACTTTGTCAAAGCCCTTCATAATGGGGAGCTACAGATCGTGATGGAGAAACTAATTACTTCAAAAGAGTAATGATAGATTTTTCTCTATCGTTACTCTTTTTTTATTTTGGTTTTCGTCATCATCCTTGTTGTTTCCCCTACGAAAAGCGGAAGGCGCCCGCTTATAAAGGAACGCAGACTAAAACCGCCACGTCCTGTGGCAACGTCTGCATGACCCGCTTCCTGCGGGCCTCAAGCATAAGACGAGCCGGCATGAAGGTTGTTCTTTAACCTTCTTGACGGATTGGCTTATGACCTCGAGCCGATGGCGCCTGTAGCTGGACACCATTCAAATTTCAGAGGAGGACAAGAAATGACTAACACGATTTTCTCCCTGCTGCCGCCTTTGGTAGCAATCGCTATGGTTATCCTGACCAGGCGCGTATTGCTGTCACTGGGAGTGGGGATCGTTACAGCCGCGCTATTGCTGGCTGAATTCAGCATCACAGAAACTTTCAGCATCATTTGGGATGCTGTAAAAGGAATTTTTGTTTCAGACGGAGAGCTGAACACCTGGAATGTATATATTATTCTATTCTTGCTTGTATTAGGAGTTATTACTGCATTTATATCTATCTCAGGCGGAAGCCGCGCTTTTGGAGAATGGGCGATGAAGCGGGTCAAGACCCGTGCAGGCGCACAGATTGTCGGAGCTGTTTTAGGTATTATCATTTTTATTGACGACTATTTCAATGCTCTGGCAGTCGGTCAGATTTCACGTCCGATTACAGACCGCCAGCGTGTATCCCGTGCAAAGCTGGCGTACCTGATTGATTCAACTTCAGCACCTGTTTGTGTGGTTTCACCGGTTTCGAGCTGGGGAGCATATATTATTGCGCTGATCGGAACAATCCTTGCTGCACATAATGTTACCGAGTATTCAGCTTTCTCGGCATTTATTCAAATGATTCCCATGAACCTTTATGTATGGGCTACTCTTGCTATTGTATTTATCGTGGCGATAAGAGGCATAGAGATTGGGCCAATGAAAGTGCATGAGAAGCGGGCGGTTGAAGAGGGGCTAGTAATGGATCCTGAGAAGCCGGCACCTGGTGAACTGAAGGACGACCTTCCAACAAGTTCTAAAGGATCTGTTGGTGATCTTGTCTGGCCGATTATAGCTCTTGTTATTGGTACAGTGGGCTCAATGTTTTGGACGGGTTCACAGGCGGTTGAAGGAAATGCGACCGTTTTACAAATATTTGAGAACACGGATGTCTCTAAATCCCTAATCCTTGGTGGCCTGGTGGGTCTATTGGTTTCGCTTGGTTTATTCTTCCGTCAGGCGTTCTCCTTGAAAGGTGTTAATCCAAATGTTTTTGGAAAAGGGGTATGGGAAGGCATTAAATCCATGCTTCCAGCTGTTTATATCCTGCTGTTTGCCTGGGCGATTGTTGATTTAATCGGCCGTTTGGAAACTGGAAAGTATTTAGCCGGTCTGGTGGAAAGCTCAAATATGAGCACATCATGGCTTCCGTTTTTACTTTTCGCCATAGCGGGAATTATGGCTTTCAGTACTGGAACCTCATGGGGATCTTTCGGAATCCTGCTTCCGATTGCTGGAGACATAGCTGCTGCAACAGATATGAATCTGCTATTGCCGGCTATGTCAGCTGTCCTGGCGGGTGCAGTATTCGGTGACCATTGTTCACCGATTTCCGATACAACGATCCTTTCCTCAACAGGGGCAGGCTGTAACCATATAGACCATGTGATGACTCAGCTTCCATATGCCTTGATTTCAGCAGGAATCGCTGCTGTTGGATATCTGGTCATCGGATTTACTGGCAGCACTGTTATCGCATTACTTACAGTAGCTGTTTTTGTAGCGGCATTTGCTTTCCTTGGCCGCGGTAAAAAAGAAGCCTGGCAGGAAAATAGGGCAAGTTAAACACTATAGAAAAAGGCTTTCTCTTTGAGAGAAGGCCTTTTTTTGGTGTTGTCCAACATAAATAAAAAGGTTCCCCCTGAGGGAACCCTTTTATTTATAGGTTATTATTTTTTCTATTTAAGTCTTCATCATCTGTAATGTGTTCACGGCCGCCCTCAAAATGCACTTCTTCTTTTTTGAGATTTTCCTTGACCTGCTGTGTTTCCTCAACTTCCCGTTTGCCTACGACAATCTCTTCGGTGACAACGGGCTTTTTGGAGACTTCCACACGCTCTTCTGTAATAGGAATCCTGATTGTTTCATCGTCCGATATTGGTGAGACGCCGGCGCCATCCGGATCATCCACTTTTCTTCTTTCTACATATACTTCTTCATGCTCGACAGGTACATTTATTGTTTTTTGTTCTTCTACAACATCCTTCTGGATTTCAACCTCTCCGGCTTGTACACGTTCTTTCGACACATCGAGCTGTTCTTCCCGCAGTTTTAATGATTGCTCATCATCTGCAGTTGAATTTCTTAGTTCATCATATCCGCCTGTGTAAGTGCTGTCCTCTCTGACTTCTGCAGTCCCTGCACCGGAAAATCCTTTCGGAGTATCCATACTATCACTGTATAAAATGATTTTCCCTTCGTTCACATACGTTTCATACTTGCGGGCTTCATTCTCTGACATGCCCAGTTCTCTGAACTTTTCACCTGCAGAGTTGCTGCTCATGCGGTCATCATCAAACCAGGATGCCAGACTGTTTAAGAAACCTGCACTTTCACTGCTGTCTCTATTCTTAGTCTCGAAGGTTTCTGTATGAACACCCGTTTTATCTTCAAGAGATGTATCCAGATGTTCAGTCTGTGCAATGAT
Organism: Bacillus sp. 22-7; assembly: GCF_010628845.1. Classification (NCBI taxonomy): domain Bacteria; kingdom Bacillati; phylum Bacillota; class Bacilli; order Caryophanales; family Bacillaceae; genus Bacillus; species Bacillus sp. 22-7. The sequence continues at coordinate 111,694 of NZ_NJQY01000013.1, forward strand.
CGAAAGCTCCTGAACAGGGTATCCGTCATTTTGCAGTTCTTGAATGGCATTTACTGCTTCCCTTTGTGAATTATAAACTCCGATAATATTGGTATCCATTTGTAAAAACCTCCTCAGTATTTCATTTATGCTTATGCTATATTTGAAAATTTTTAAGCACATTGGTTATATTCCCGGGGCCACGAAGAACAAACGAGGTTAATTTTAACATTCACATAATATAATTTTGAATTATCTGAATAAAAAACGAAAGTTTTTAAGTTTTAGGAATAAATTTTACAAAGGAGGTGAGGACAGGGATAACGTGGTCAGTTTTGGTAGGATAACTCCTGACCGGGTGGAATCCAAATGGAAATTAAAATAGGAGTATATTAATTTTTATTGACGCTTTACTGTGGTATTGTACTAAAACTAATTATTTCGAAAAATATTACTATTAGGAAAATAATGTTTTGACAGAATATCAAAAACTAGCTATACTAGGCTTAGTCAGTTTTAATTATCTGAAAATATAAAAAGTTCCCATTGTTCTTTTTAATTGGGAGAATTTACAGGGGGTAGTATTTACTATGGATAATCGTCCGCAGTGGGGATCCAGAGCTGGGTTTATTATGGCAGCCGTGGGTTCAGCAATTGGTCTAGGAAACATTTGGCGTTTCCCGGCAGTTGCTTATGAAAATGGAGGGGGAGCATTCTTTTTTCCATATTTGTTTGCCTTGCTGACAGCAGGTATACCGCTTTTGATCATGGAATTTACAATTGGCCATAAGTATCGCGGATCAGCGCCATTGTCTTATGCAAGATTAAGTAAAAAATACGAATGGCTGGGCTGGTGGCAGGTCGCCATTTCATTTGTGATTTCAACATATTATGCAGTTATCATCGCATGGGCAATGTCATTTGCAGGCTTCTCGTTTAACCTTAAATGGGGTGACGATCCAAATGGATTCCTCTTTGGAGAATATTTAAAGCTTGCAGAAACGCCTGGAGATGTAGGCGGAATTGTACCAGGAGTATTTATACCATTAGTTATTGTTTGGGTTGTGACGCTTGGAATCCTGTTTAAAGGGATCAAAAAAGGTATCGAAATCGCGAACAAAATTTTTATTCCTGTCCTTGTAGTTTTATTCTTAATTATTGTTGTTCGCGCATTGACACTCGACGGAGCTATTGCTGGTTTGGATGCATTCTTTAAGCCAAACTGGGAAATGATAGCGGATCCTAAAGTCTGGGTAGCGGCCTACGGCCAGATTTTCTTTAGCTTATCAATTGGATTTGCCATCATGGTAACCTATTCAAGCTACCTTCCAAAGAAAACGGATTTGACAAACAGCGCCTTCATTACCGGCTTTGCAAACTCCGGTTTTGAACTTCTTGCTGGTATCGGTGTTTTTGCGGCACTTGGATTTATGGCTGCACAGCAGGGTGTAGGCATTAATGAGGTAGTATCATCAGGTGTGGGATTGGCATTCGTTGTATTCCCGCAGATCATTAACGAATTCCCTGCTTTAAATGGCTTATTCGGTTCTTTCTTCTTCATCTGTTTAACACTGGCCGGCTTAACGTCGTTAATCTCAATTGTTGAAACATTTGTTGCCGGTGTACAGGATAAGTTTAATGTATCTCGTAATAAAGCTGTTCTTGTTGGCGGCGGTTTATCTGCTGTAATTTCCATACTTTTTGCGACTCAGGGCGGTTTATACTTCCTGGATGCGGCTGATTACTTTATCAACCAATTTGGTGTTGCGTTAGCAGGCCTGGTACAGGTTGTTATTGTTGGCTGGGTGCTAAAAGAGCTCAAGAATCTTCAAAATCATGCAGATGCTGTTTCTGATATAAGACTTGGTTCCTGGTGGAAGATATGCTTGACAGCTATTACACCAATCGTGCTTGGCTATATGATGGTTCAAAACATTATTACGAATATTAAAGAGAATTATGAAGGGTATCCTACCAGCTTCCTTCTCTATTCCGGATGGGGAGTAGCAATTGGAGCCATTATCTTAGGATTTGTGTTTATGGCTATTAAAAAGAATGATACACAGACTAAGCTTACAATACCAGCTGATAAGGAGGTATCTCAATAATGTCTATAAGTGCAATTACAATGATGGTGGTTGGGATGCTCATTATCTGGGGCGGCCTTGCAGCAAGTATCATGAATGCTGTGTCCAAAGCCAAAAAAGCTAAATAATTTATGAAGGACTGCCTTGCTAATGGGCAGTCCTTCATTTATTTTCTTCTGGCTTTAATCCGTTCCTGTCTTTCCCATAATCTTAAGTGTGGATATGGATCGTAGGACCATTCAGTATAGCCGTTGTCTTTATAGATGCCATAATGAAGATGTGGCGGGAATTTGCCTGATGTACCCGGAGGCCCATATCCGGAGCTTCCTACTCCGCCTATCATCATGCCGGGTTCGAGGATTTGTCCGACTCTGAGCTCCTTGGCAAACCCGCTTAAGTGGGCAAAATAGTGGTAATTGTTATTAATGTCACGGATGCCAATTCTCCATCCTCCATATTTGTTCCAGCCCTTCATTTCCACTATTCCATAGGAGGTAGCCCGGACGGGTACCCCGTAATCAGCAAAAATATCGGTTCCCTCATGAATCCGTCTGCCGCCCCAGCCCCTTGCGTCACCCCAGGTATTTCTGTAGCTGTAATTGCTTCTCAAGGGGACAGGGAAGGCGTGATCATCGAGATCAAGGCGGCCGAATTGTTTGTAAATTTGGGCTTTGCCGATGATAATGCCAACAGTTTTATCCCGCTTATAATAATTCCACAATCCAATTTTTAAATTATCATGGTCTGTACCATAGGAGAGAAGGAAATTTGCAAAGGAATGAAGAACATCTTCATCACTTTTCAAGCTGGCTTTACCGTCCCCGTCCCCGTCAAATCCTATTCCATTGAAAAATCGAATGGATGCAGGGTTTTCATCAGCTGGATCCGGATTCAGAATTCCCGCCCATTCTTCAGGTTTAAAATAGATTCCTGTTATGCCTTCAGCCTTGGGAATGTCTCTTCTTGACTGCCGGACATTCCTTTCATATTGGTCAATCCCCGCAAGGTAATACCAGGGAATGTTCGTAACAGCTTCTACTCTTTTATATAAGGCCATTCTTTGTTTATATATATCAGCTGCATTTTCTTGCGCACTGACGGTGCATAAGGAAATCAGAAAAAACGATAAGGCCGCAGCAGCGGTAAATATAATACGCACGGAAATCCTCCCTTCTGTGATGGTCTGCTTATATAGTTTGTGATGAATGGATAATTTAATAAATATCAATTAATGGTAATACCAGAATCTTCGGCTTGTCCTCTTCAATTCATTATGATAAAGTGGCATCAGGTGAAGCCTAATCAGCTTAGTCGGAATTGTATGACTGGCTTTTTTAATGGGCAGAAAGTATAAATTCTGAAGTCAGAAAAATGGTCTAGCTCAAGCAGCGTAGCCCCCTCGATGTTTCGGGAGTGGCGGACAAGGGCGCTTGCGCTTTTCTTTACGTCTAGCTTCAGATTAAGGAGTGGGAAAAATGAGCAAGAAAGAAGAGTATTTGCGCAAGCCGGAATGGCTGAAAATAAAGTTGAACACAAATGAAAATTATACTGGCCTAAAAAAAATGATGAGGGAAAAGAATCTGCACACTGTATGTGAAGAAGCTAAATGCCCCAATATTCATGAATGCTGGGCAGTAAGAAGAACGGCTACGTTTATGATTCTTGGCGATGTTTGTACGCGTGCCTGCCGTTTCTGTGCTGTCAAAACGGGCCTGCCTACTGAACTGGATCTTCAGGAGCCGGAACGCGTGGCTGATTCCGTGGCTCTTATGAACTTAAAGCATGCTGTTGTAACAGCTGTAGCAAGAGATGATCTAAAGGACGGAGGTGCAGCTGTTTTCGCAGAAACAGTTCGTGCCATCAGAAGAAAAAGTCCGTTTACTACCATTGAAGTATTGCCTTCCGACATGGGCGGTGTTTATGAAAACCTGAAAACACTTATGGATGCCCGTCCCGATATCCTTAATCACAATATCGAAACTGTTGAGCGCCTGACTCCAAGAGTAAGAGCACGTGCGAAATATAAGCGCTCTCTTGAATTTTTAAAGCGTGCAAAAGAAATGCAGCCGGATATCCCTACAAAATCCAGCCTGATGATCGGGCTTGGTGAAACGAAAGAGGAAATCATTGCAGTAATGGATGATTTGCGTGCTCATGATGTTGACATTATGACAATAGGGCAGTACCTGCAGCCATCCAAGAAACATATTAAAGTGCTGAAGTATTATTCACCTGAAGAATTCCAGGAGCTGAAGGACATTGCAATGAGCAAAGGATTCAGCCATTGTGAAGCAGGTCCTCTTGTCCGATCTTCCTACCATGCTGATGAGCAGGTAAATGCGGCAGCTAAACAAAAGCAGATTATGGGAGAAAAGGAAATTCAGCAAGCATAAATTAAAAAGAGTCCAGCGCCATCGCTGGACTCTCTTCTTTGAAAAGGTTTTCTGGGGAGGAAACTTTCCTGTTACCGGTTTCCTGCTTTTTTGACGGTTTCTCCAAGATCATCTTTATCCATATCATCGTTTCTTTCGCCTTGCATTTCACCGTTTTCATTTTCACTTTCACTCATTCTTTCTCCTTGAGGAGATTTAAGCATTTGTTTGATTAACTGGTTAATGCCATTTTCAGCATTACGTCCATCAGAGTCCACTGTTGCATAGTTTTCAACATTTTTCCTTAAAGAGGTATCATCACTTACATAGACATGATACCATCTTGGGACAACAGACATAGCCATCTTCTTGACCTGATCAGCTGTCTGATTTCGGTTTTTTGTGTCAGTATTATATACAATCAGGACTTCTTCATCTGTAACAAGAGTTGAAATATCGTCCACATTCGGAACTTCTGTGCAATATTTCCCGATAATATCTGCAACCTGTTCACGGTCAATGGCAGCATAGTGGTCTGCTGAAACGTTGTCTCCCATAATTGGGCTTTTTTGATGGCGTACATAGCCAAAGTCTTCACCCATATTGTTTCGGCCGTTTCGGCCGTTGCCCATATCCCTATTGTATAAATCAGCACGCTGGTCATTTACATTTACGGTATGACCGGTTTCTTCATAGATATCTTCTTTTGCGGCATTATTTTGGCAGGCAGTCAGTGCAGCCATGCCGCTAATGCCAAGAATGATTAGTGATTTCTTCACTATTAACACCTCCTCATTTATAGAGTTGCCACGTCTAAATTTTTTTCTCTTAGTAATTGATGGGGAATCAGTTATAATTTAAATAAAGACAAAATATTGGTTTGTTTTCATATCATGTTATTTTCAATATAATACTGTTACATATGCTCTTAAAATGAGGTGAAAAAATTGGTTAGCATTAACAATATCAGTTATGAATTGATCCAGGAAGAACGGGATGGTTTCAATGAGGAGGCATTCCGGGCCAGATATAGCGAAATTTTATCCAGATATGACTATATTGTCGGGGACTGGGGATATGGACAGCTTCGTCTCCGCGGTTTTTTCGATGATCAGAGCCAGAAGGCTTCATTTGATACAAAAATCAGCACACTTACAGAATACCTTTACGAGTTCTGTAATTTCGGCTGTGCCTATTTTGTTGTGAAAAAAGTTAAAAGCTAAAAAGGGCAGGGGAAACCCGGCCCTTTTTGCGCATGCGCTTTGCTTAAGTCTCTGTGTATGGCGGTTCTTCGTTTTTATCAGGATCGTCATGCGGAGGGTGCGCACCTGGCATTTGCCGCGGCAAGTTTTGGTGAAGGGACTTGAACTCATAGTTAAAGGCGCTGTAATAGCGCTGGCCCTCCCGCCATGGTGTGCTTTTATTCTCTACCGGTTCATCCGCATTTCTGGGAGCGCCATATGCCCCTTCAGGCAAGTCCTCGGGAATCAGGAAATTCCTTTGGGTTTCCACATTTGAGAAGTCGGTGTATGTGCGTCTTTCTTTATCGTCCATGCCATCACTCCTTAAGAAGTTATAGGAAGCAGGGTCTTTAAAGAAGAAAAAGGAGAACCCACCAAAATAGGTTCCCCTTTAGTATCTGTTTATTATCGTATATTAAACGATTTCCATCAGAAATGATTTAAGGTCCTCTGCATCTTCCTCAGAAAGCTGAAATACATGCTCAAGATAGCCTTCTTCCTTTAAGTCATCTTCTCCTATGATGGCAAAGCGGCTTCCCTGAATATCAAGGACCAATTGTTTGCCGTAATAGCGATCCGAACGAACGATAGCTAAATCGAATCGCTGGTTTTCCCCCATAAAGCTGACAAATCTGGTTTTTGTATCTTCAAGATCATCATATAAGAAAAAGCGTTCTGCCAAATATAACACTCCTTAGTTGTTTTATATACCGATTATAGCATGTCCTTATAAGGTTTATCCCCCCGTAACTGAAATAACTCAATGTGATCCCATTGAAGGTATTGAAAACTTTATATACAATATAAAGGTATAGAGAACTTTAGGATTTCGGGTGGCTGTGACGACACGGATGCAGCCGGATGCTCTAAACCAGGAGCCTGAAATCTTCATAGGAGGAACGAAGCGTTATGTATTTCGTAGACAGGGAAAAGATTGAAGACACACTTGGTTATCTGGAACAGCAAATCTCCCTTTTTGAAGAAGTGAAAGAGTGGACATCCCCTATTGAAAAGGCAGCCTTGGAGCGGATTGCCCAAATTATGATCGAAGCGATCCTTGATATTGGAAATACGATGATAGACGGTTTTATCATGAGGGATCCAGGCAGCTACGATGATATCGTGGATATTCTTGACGATGAAAAAGTAATCAGCAAAGAAATGAGCGAGAGCTTTAAACAATTCATTACATATCGTAAAATGCTCGTCCAAAATTACACCGATGTTAATCATGAAGGGCTGAAAGCGGCCATAAGCAGCCATATCCCCATGATTAAAGAGTTTCCAGGACGGGTCAGAGAGTATTTGATCAATGAACTCGGACCGGTTTCTGCATTTAAACCTCAATAAGCGTCGGAGAAATCCGATCTTTTTCTCTAGGGCAGATTAGTCTTGAATAAAGAGAAGGGCGGTGAAGTTATGCATATTGGAGAAAACTCCACAAGAGATATGATTCTGAGGTTAATCAAAACAGCGGGAAAACGATCCATTCTGGAAATGGCCCAGAAGTTAGGAATATCCGAAATGGCCGTCAGAAAGCATATTCAGGTTCTTGAAAAGGATGGATTTATTACATCTTCAATCCAGAGGCAAACAAAAGGGCGCCCTTCAAAGCTTTATCAGCTAACAGCAAAAGGAGAAGATCTGTTTCCGAAAAAATACAAGCAGCTAAGTGTTGAATTATTAACCGAATTAAAAAGCATGGGGCAGAGCCATTTAATTACTGAGTTGTTTTCCAGGAGAAAAAGCCGCCTCATACAGCAGTATGAGTTTCAGACAGCGGGGAAATCATTCTCCGAAAAGCTTCATATTCTGGAGGAACTCCTTCTGCTTGAAGGCTTTATGCCGGAAGTTCAGATAGAGGAAGGTCAGGTCCATCTCAAAGAATTCAATTGCCCATATATCGAAACAGCAGAAGAATTTAAACAAATCTGCAGATCTGAAAAGGAATTTATCAAAGATTTTCTTTCTGCTGATAAAGTTGATATCAAGTCCTGCATGGCTGCGGGTGATGGATGCTGTCATTATATAATAGAGCAAGATTAAGCGCGGGCTCCTGTTCATCAAGGAGTTTTTTTTGTGGGATTGACTGTATCCCCTTAATCATGAAAAATTGCACAATTCCCCTCGTTCCTTTAAGATATCCTTTATGGGCGAAAGACAAGTTAAAAAGCAATAATTATAGGGATACTAATCAAAGCTCAGTTCATTATGGGAGGAATAATTTTGAAAAAATATAAAGGATACTTAATCGATTTAGATGGCACTATGTATCGCGGGACAGAACTGATTAGTGAGGCGGCCGACTTTGTCAAAAAGCTTCAGGAACTGGGTCTGCCTTATTTGTTTGTGACGAATAATTCGTCAAGAACACCGGGCCAGGTGGCGGATAAGCTTGTGAAGTTTGGCATTCCTGCTGAAGAGAGACAGGTATTTACAACGAGCATGGCCACTGCCAGCTACATATATGAACAGCAAAAAGATGCTTCTGTATATGTAATCGGAGAAGAAGGAATCAGGGAAGCGCTGTCTGAAAAAGGGCTAAGCTTTGCAGAGGAGCATGCAGACTTCGTTGTGGTAGGGATTGACCGCTCCATTAACTATGAAAAGCTGTCCATTGCCTGTCTTGCTGTCCGGAATGGGGCAACCTTCATTTCTACAAACGGAGACATTGCCATTCCGACAGAAAGAGGCCTTCTGCCGGGCAATGGCTCACTAACCTCTGTCATTACTGTATCGACACAAACTCAGCCTGTTTTTATTGGCAAGCCGGAATCGATTATCATGGAGCAGGCTTTGAAGGTGCTGGGAACTGCCAAGGAAGAAACGCTGATGGTTGGAGATAACTATGATACGGATATCTTAGCAGGAATGAATGCCGGTATGGATACTCTGCTTGTCCATACGGGGGTAACAACGAAAGAATTATTGAAGGGATATGAGAGACAGCCGGACTTTGTACTCGATTCATTAGCGGATTGGGACTTCAAATAGAAAAAGGATGGAGAAAAGTCTCCATCCTTTTTTAAAAGATAAGAAAGTATAATTTTAACTTCTAAAAATGTCTAGGTCCAGCGCTTGCCGCCCTCGAGGTAAGGCCCCGGGACAAGGAAGGCTTTGTCAGCATAAACATCGCACGACCGAAAGCGGTAGCTTTTGGGAGGACGTGGCGTTCTTAGTCTGCGTTCCTTCGTGACCAAGGAAATTGCACTTTTCTTATTCCGCATTTTCAGCACTATGTGCAAGTCTGCTCGAAGCAGCTGCAGCGATAGCTCCTACAATATCATCAAGGAAGGTGTGGCATCTGCCTGAACTCTTATCGTTCAGATCCTTCAAAATGCCCGGCTTCAATTTATCGATATACCCGAAATTGGTAAATCCGATGGAACCATATACGTTTACTATGGATAAGGCCAGTACTTCATCTGCACCATATAATCCTTCATCTGTAGCGATAATCGATTGCAGCGGTTCCAGGAGTTTCTTTTCCTCGGCCAGCATATCCAGCTGAATTCCTGTCAAAATGGCGTTTTGCACTTCTCTTTTTGATAAAACACGCTCTACATTGTGAATGCAGTCCTTCATCTGCAAATCGGGGTGATATTTCTCCTGGAGGAAGAACACCAAATCAGCTATATCCTGTATTTCGACCCCTCTTTCATGTAGCCATTTACGTGCTGTCTGTTCTGTAAGATTAACTGCTTTTTTTTCTTCATTCATTGGCTTCACCTTTTCTGGTTTATAAGTGATTACGGTAACTTCATCAGGCCTTTAAAAGACCTGTGCTGTTTACTTTTAGATTCTTTTCACTATGTATATACCCTTTTTTTATCAAATATGCCCACTGCCGCTCAAACGGAAAAAATTCATTTTCTATATCATTTCCATGGTGCACAGTCTTATCCAAGAAAACAACAAGTTTTAAAGTCATCTATCATATATATCCCTTAAAGATCTTTTTAACTTGAGGTGGTTTAATGTTTAGAATGCTTTTGAAAGAACAATTTGGCATAGAAGCAGAAGATACAATCAGAATTGGAAAATATGATGCATGCCGTAAGCAGGGGCATCTTTATTTGCTTGTGCCTGCTGGGCATACAGATGAAGAAGAGCTTGATGAACTGGACCGAATGGCAGAACACCTGTCCAATAGCGGAGATAGAAATATAAGCACTTTTTTGAAAACGAAGGAAGGCAAGCAGTCCATTGACTGGAATGATAGCCGTTTTTGCATTTTAGTTAATCGGCATACCATGAGCAGGAAGCAGAATCAGTTTGGCCGAAAGCTGGCAAAGTTCCATTACAGAGGCAGGAGCATTTCTTTTCCTGTGAAAAAAACGAGCAGAATCGGGCAATGGAAACAGCTTTGGGAACAGCGTCTTGACCAAATGGAAAAGGTATGGAATGAGATGCTATTCCAAAAACCCGAAAATGACTTTGAGAGAATGTTTTTAGAGTCATTTCCATACTATATGGGGCTGGCTGAAAATTCAATACAGTATCTTGTGGATACAGAGCTTGACGATGAACCCGGTATGGGAGACAGCGGAACCGTTTGTCATATTAGATTGACTTCTTCCACCTGGGGAGACAATTATTATATGAAAAATCCATTTGACTGGGTATTTGATCACTCGTCGAGAGATTTGGCGGAATGGACAAGGGAAAAATACTTCCGTAATATCAAAACGTATCAGCCGGAACTACGCCAATTTTTATCGGAATATCAAAGTGTAGGAGGATTATCCTCTTTTTCATGGCGGTTATACTACGCCCGTCTATTGTTTCCCCTCCATTATTTTGAAACAGTAGAAAATTATTATGGCGCCGACTCTGAACAGCAGAAGCTGGTGCTTCAGGAGCGCCTGCAGAAATATCTCTGGCAGTCTGACGACCATGAGCGCTTTCTGGGAGGGTTTTTCGAATTTGCGGAAGTTCCGATCAAAAAACTAAGGATTCCTCTGGTGAATTGGATTAAGAGCTGAAAAAAGGCAGGGAATTCCCTCTTTCTTGGCGAAAGGAACAGTAAGCTGAGAATGTGAAAAGGGGATATTTCAATGAAACCATATGTATTTATCAGCAGGAAGCTTCCTGAGGATGTTATCGCCATATTAAAAGAAAAATACATTGTTGAAATGTGGGATCGGGAAGATATGCCGGTTCCTTACGATGTATTTCTGCAAGAAGCCGAAAAGGCGGATGCCCTTCTAACCATGCTGTCAGAGCAGGTAAATGAGGAAGTTCTGAAAGCGGGAGAGAAGCTGAAGGTTGTTGCCAATATGGCTGTCGGCTATGATAATGTGGACGTTGAAACAGCAAAGAGGCTGGGAATTACAGTGACCAACACTCCAGAGGTATTAAATGATTCAACCGCCGACCTGACATTTGCACTTGTGCTTGCTGCTGCCCGGAGAATGGTGGAGGCTGCGGAGTTTGTAAAGAAAGGCGATTGGAAGAGCTGGAGCCCGCTCCTTTTGGCTGGCCAGGATGTGCATCATAAAACAATCGGGATTGTGGGAATGGGGAATATCGGTAAAACAGTGGCAAAGCGTGCCGCAGGATTTGATATGGAAATCCTGTATCACAATCGCTCGAGGAAGCTGGATGCAGAACAGGAACTGGGAGCTCAGTACGTTAGCTTTGATGAGCTGCTCGAACGGTCAGATTTTGTTGTCTGTCTGACACCATTGACAGAAGAAACAAGAAATCTATTTAACCGAAATGCCTTCCGGAAGATGAAAAACCATGCTGTTTTTGTGAATGCCTCCAGAGGACCGGTAGTAAATGAACATGATTTATATGAAGCACTGAAGGCAGGTGAAATTGCGGCTGCAGGATTGGATGTTTTTGCGGAAGAGCCAATCGGCGCCGGACATCCGCTGTTAGAGCTGAAAAATGTGGTGGCCATGCCCCATATCGGAAGTGCAAGCATAGAAACGCGCTATAGGATGATGCAGCTGTGTGTGGAAAATATTGATCTTGTTCTTTCGGAAAAAAAACCGAAAACACCGGTGCAATAGAAGTGATGAAGGCATCCATAATGGGTGCCTTTATTGATGGATAAAAAAATTTAAAAAAATTTAAGCGCAATAAACCAGTATGTTAAGCGCTTCCACGTATTATTTTCGGAAAATTGCCTATTGTAAAAATCACTCTTGCCCTCTATAATGTCTACTATACAAATACAAATGTACTTACATAGTGAACACTTTAAGGGGGAGCTAGCGTGGAATCAATCTCAATCGGTTTATTAGGGTTAGGAACAGTTGGATCGGGTGTCGTGCAAATCATTGAGAAACATCAGGATAAGCTTATGCACCAGGTCGGCTGTCCGGTTATTGTAAAAAAAGTTCTTGTTAAAGATGTAAATAAAGACAGAGCCGTTAAAGTGGACAGGAATTTGCTGACGCTTAATCCTGAAGACATTTTAAATGATGCTGATATAGATGTAGTGATTGAAGTAATGGGCGGCATAGAAGAAACCAGAAACCATTTAAAGAAAGCTTTGGATAATGGCAAGCATGTGGTGACGGCAAATAAGGATTTAATGGCTGTTTATGGACCTGAATTGCTGGCTGCTTCTGCTCAAAACGGGTGCGATCTCTTTTATGAGGCAAGTGTTGCCGGCGGCATTCCCATCTTAAGAGGGCTGGTAGATGGTTTGGCTTCTGATAGAATTACAAAAATGATGGGAATTGTGAATGGGACAACGAACTTTATTTTGACTAAAATGAGCAAGAATGGGAGCGCTTATGAGGACGTCCTGAAAGAAGCTCAGGAGCTGGGATATGCGGAAAGCGACCCGACTGCAGATGTGGAGGGCCTTGATGCAGCAAGGAAAATGGCGATCCTGTCTACACTGGGTTTTTCCATGAATATTGACCTTGATGATGTAAAGGTTAAAGGCATTACGGATATTACGGAAGAAGACCTGCAGTACGGCAAGCAGCTTGGGTACATCATGAAGCTGATCGGGATTGCCCATCGGGAGGGGGAGAAGGTGGAAGTAAGTGTCCAGCCGACATTGCTTTCCGAGTCTCATCCTCTTGCATCGGTTCAGGATGAATATAATGCAGTATATGTTTACGGTGAAGCGGTAGGGGAAACGATGTTCTACGGGCCTGGGGCAGGCAGTCTGCCTACAGCTACAGCTGTGGTATCGGATCTTGTTGGGGTCATGAAAAATATGCGTCTTGGCGTCAACGGAAAAAGCGCGGCAGTTCCTCAATATGATAAAAAATTAAAAGATGCAGATGAAATTTATTCGAAGTATTTCTTAAGAATGCATGTAAAAGATGAAGTAGGGACATTTGCCAACATCACATCCATTTTTTCAGAGCATCATGTCAGCTTCGAGAAAATCCTGCAGCTTCCTTTAAAAGAAAAAGGGCTTGCTGAGATTGTGCTGGTTACCCACCAGGCATCCCTTCAGGATTATGAGGATATTTTAGTAAGTTTAAGAGATTTGCCGGCAGTTCAATCAATCAAAAGTTCGTATCGTGTGGAAGGGAGCGCCAGAGTATGAGATGGGAAGGCCTCATAAAGACATATAAAGACTATTTGCCAGTTAGTGAAAATACACCAATGCTTACTTTAAATGAGGGAAATACCCCCCTTATCAGGCTGGATAAACTCTCAAGAGACTGGGGCATTGACCTTTATGTAAAAACGGAAGGAGCAAATCCTACCGGGTCATTTAAAGACAGAGGCATGGTTATGGCTGTTGCAAAGGCGAAAGAAGAAGGAAGCGATGCCATCATCTGTGCCTCCACCGGCAATACCTCTGCAGCTGCTGCGGCATATGCAGCAAGAGCCGGCATGAGATGTGTGGTTGTCATCCCAGAAGGAAAAATCGCCATGGGGAAGCTTGCACAGGCTGTTATGTATGGAGCGGAAGTCGTATCTATTGAGGGCAACTTTGACCAGGCACTGGCAATGGTGCGGAAGATAAGCGAAACAGAACCTATTACTCTAGTAAACTCGGTTAATCCATATCGTCTGGAAGGCCAGAAGACAGCAGCCTTTGAAATCTGCGACCAGCTTGGAGGGGCTCCGGATATCCTGGCCCTGCCTGTGGGCAATGCCGGCAATATTTCTGCCTATTGGAAAGGATTTAAAGAATACCATGAAGTGCGCGGCACTGGCCTTCCAAAAGTACACGGAGTACAGGCTGAAGGTGCAGCGGCTATCGTTCATAACCGTGTGTTTGAAAATCCCGAAACGATCGCCACAGCCATCCGAATCGGAAATCCTGCGAGCTGGCATTTAGCCAATGCAGCATTGTCAGAATCAAATGGAAAAATTGATGAAGTCAGCGACGAAGAGATCCTGTGCATGTACCGTAAACTTGCTTCATCTGAAGGCATTTTTGCTGAGCCGGCTTCATGTGCTTCACTTGCGGGAGTATATAAACAGCTTCGCAATGGGGAGATTCCGCATAAAACAAAAGTGGTGGCCATCCTGACTGGGAACGGACTGAAGGATCCTAATACAGCCATTGATTGCAGCCCTGTTAAGCCTGTTTTGCTGCCTAATGATGAAAAAGCAGTTGCGGACCATATCAAGGGAGCCGTTCACATATGAGCGAAGGTGAAATGGTTGTCATTAAAGTACCCGGCAGCACGGCAAATCTTGGGCCAGGCTTCGACTCGATTGGCCTTGCCTTAAATTTATATTTGACGCTTGAAGCAGAGAAGGCAGACAAGTTTGAAATGATTCCTTTATCAGAGCCGCTAAGCATCTACCCATCTGATGAATCCAATTTTATTTTTCAAGTTGCAATGGAAACCGCGAAGAAGTATGGTAGAGAGCTTCCGGGATGCAAAGTCCGCATTTCGAGCGATATCCCTCTCACACGGGGACTTGGGTCAAGCGCTGCAGCCATTGTAGCGGGAATCGAATTGGCTGATGTGATTTGCGGACTCCAGCTGACACAGTACGAGAAGCTTGAACTGTCATCAAGAATGGAGGGCCATCCTGATAACGCAGGTGCCTCCCTTCTCGGAGGCCTCGTTATTGGCTGCCTGTCAGAGGAAGAGGTTTCTGTTCAAAGTATTAAAACTATAGAATTTGATGTTATAGCAGTGGTTCCGAAAAACGAGCTCCTCACAAAGGAATCCAGAGGTGTTCTGCCTTCAGAATGGTCCTTTAGGGAAGCTGTCCAGGCAGGCGCAGTCGGAAATGTCATGGTAGCAGCCTTGCTTAGCGGGAATTACACCCTCGCAGGCAAGATGATGAGCGGAGACTTATTCCATCATCCTTACCGAAAGAAAATGGTTCCGCATTTGGAAGTCATTGAAAAAGCAGCACCTGGGCTCGGAGCATTTGGAGTTGCCTTAAGTGGTGCAGGGCCGGCAGTTCTCTGCCTGGCTGAGACAGGATGTGCTCCCGCGGTGGCAGAAGGGCTTCGGAGGCTGCTCCCGGACATGGAAATCATGCCCCTTAAAATTGATCAGGAAGGCTGCACGGTTTTTAAAAAAAGCTTAGCTGAGCTGGAGATAGGCCATACAATATAAAAAAAGCGATGTCATGCAGACATCGCTTTTTGCAAAGGAAAAATTAAAAAACTTGTTCTACTTCGACTACACCAGGTACTTCTTCCAAAAGAGCGCGCTCAATACCAGCTTTCAATGTAATCGTTGAACTTGGGCAGCTGCCGCATGCACCAAGAAGGCGCAATTTAACGATGCCATCTTCAATATCCACTAATTCACAGTCCCCGCCATCGCGAAGAAGGAATGGGCGCAATTTATCTAATACTTCCTGAACTTGTTCAGTCATAGTTGTTTGTTCTGCCATGTGAAATCGACTCCTTTCCATACATTTATTATAATCAAATCACTCTAAAAAATCTATTCAAAGAACGTAATTTCCACTCATTAGGAGAATATTTTTATCGCAGTCTAACGGGCAGTAAGATCCCCACTTCAAGGCCCAGAGGAATCAAAGGATGATAAGTGGGGGTCAAACTGCCCAATCCAGCTGCGGCTCCTAGGGGCTCGAGGTCATAAGCCAATCAGCTGATGGGAAGAAAAGCACTTCCCGCCATCTGCTCGTCTTATGCTTGTCACCCCTGGGCAAGTCGCCTCGCTTTATAATGTAAAGGCCTGAAAGAAGGACAAAGACTAAGAACATCACATCCTCCCAAAAGCAGCCGCTTTCGGTCGTGCGATGCTCATGCTGACGAAGCCTTCCTTGTCCTGTGGGCCTCAACTAACAATCAGTGGGGGATAAGGAACCCCCCACTGATTGAAGTTTCACTTTATTAGGCAGCTCATTGTTAATGTTGTAAAATGGAGGGAAGAACAAGTTTTGCATAGGGGGAGAGAAGAGTGAAAAAAGAGATTGAAATCACTGTTTATGGGGCGGAGCAGCTTTGTCCAAGCTGTGTGAACCTGCCATCATCCAAGGAAACTTATGAATGGCTGGAGGCAGCACTATCCCGGAAATTTGCCAATCAGCCTTTTAAAATCGTGTATGTTGACATTCATAATCCACCCGAAGAAGAGGACAAAAAAGAATTCGCACTTAAAGTGATAGAGGAAGATATGTTTTACCCTGTTGTCCTGATTGAGGATGAGATTGTCGGTGAAGGTAATCCAAAATTAAAAACGATCTATGCGGAAATGGAAAAGTATGGTTATCAGGCAGTTTAATAAAAAATGAGCATCCAAACGGATGCTCATTTTATTTCTTAACCGTTATGGTATTTATACATCCAAAGTATTCCGGATTTCAGCAGGCGGGCGACGCGGCCTGTGATAGGACGTTCTGCAACCAGACCGAAACCGTGCTTTTTGCCCAGTGATCCAAGAACTCCTTTAAGCTTGATAACTGGCAATGTTTCAGGAAGCTCCTCGCCTTTCCAGCGTTTCAATAGAATTTGAACGATTTGCTCTGCCTGCCCTTCTGCAAGCTGTGCACTTGGTGCATGCGGAAGGCTCGCACAATCTCCTACCACATATACATGTTCATTCCCGGGAATATTGTGATGCTTGGTTAAGACTACTCGTCCTTGCGGGTCCTTTTCCACATTCATATCCCGAACCACTTTGGTCGGCTGGATGCCGGCGGTCCATACGATGGCATCACAGTGGATGGCTTCGTCATGATTATAAAGGGTTTTTTCTTCTACTTTTGTGATATTCGATTGGTTAATGATTTCAACATTATGCTCCAAAAACCAATTTTCAACATAGGTGCTCAATCTTTCGGAGAAGGCGGAAAGTATATGCTTCCCTCTATCAAATAATTTGACTTTCAAATCCGGACGGCTTTCATTTAATTCAGAAGCCAGTTCCACTCCGCTTAATCCTGCACCGACGATTCCAACAACAGAGCCTGGTGATAGATTATTTAAAGCTTCATATGTTCTTCGGGATTTCTCAATTGTCTGTATGCTATATGTGTGAATGTCAGCTCCCGGAACATTATGGTACTTATCTTCACATCCAAGCCCAATGATTATATCGTCATATGAAACAGGATCTTCGCCCTGAAGATATACCTTGTTTTCCTCGATGCTGATTTTTGTCACTTCACCGTATTTAATGGTCAATCTTTGGTGTTCAGGGAAGGATACACGCACATGCTGGTCAGAAATGGTGCCGGCAGCAAGAGCATAATATTCAGTTTTTAAACAATGATAAGGCACACGATCTATTAGAGTAATAGAGACATCATCGGGAAGCTGGTTAGGCAAAAGTCGGGCAAGCGCCCTCATACCTCCATAGCCTCCGCCAAGTATCACAAGATTTTTCATAGTATATTTCCCCTTTATGTCCGTACTGATTGCTGTTACCGAACCTAAATATAACCGTTATTAGTTATCTTGAAAAATAAATAAATGATATTATTAACCTCAAACCCATAAAAAGTATAACGAAATTGTGACAAAATCACAACACAAATCAGCAGGAAACTTGACAATAAACGACATGAAGTGGTAATTATGCATACTTATAAGAAATATTAATGAAATTACTTTCTTGCAGAATTCGGGTAAAAAAGGTAGCATTAACAGGGTAGAGAGGTGAAAGATGTGATTAAGCCAATCATCGAATTTTGCATCAGCAATTTGGCCAGCGGCTCTCAAAAAGCGCTTGAACAGCTGGAAAAGGATTATGATCTGGATGTCATAGAATATGGCTGTCTTGGGTATTGCGGCAAATGTGCAAGCACTCTTTTTGCGCTTGTGAACGGAGAAGTGGTAACAGGAGAAACACCAGATGAACTGGTTGAAAATATATATCAATATCTGGATGAAAATCCGATGTTTTAATATCGAAAAGGAGCGATTAAATTTCGCTCCTTTTCTTATTCCTTAATTTGCTGCAGTTTTTTGGTCCTGTCTCATTTCATACCAGCGTTCTCTGGCCATTTCAATTAATTTGGGTTCAGTGGAGCGGTTTTGCAGCTCAATTACTTTTGAGAAATATTTAACAGCCTGTTCTGCCTGATGTGTCCTTCGGGATAGCTCCCCGATCAGATAAAAAATCCTCGTTTCTGAAATAGATGATCCTTTAAAATCATCTGACATATAAGACTCCAGATATTCCTTTAGAGAAAGCTTCAAAAAGCGCTGTTCCTGAATATCATTCTTCATATTGCGGTAAAGCCAGGCAAGTCTGACTTGTAAACCAGCCATAATAATATGCTTCTCCCTTTTTAAAGTCCCGCAATATAAAGCCAGCTTATAGGTGTTGACAGCAACAATGATGGAACGCTCCTGGCCATAATCCTGGGGAATCCAGGCACTCGCAACTTTAGAATGTATCAAATCAAGGGCTCCCGGCGGGAAATAAGGAGAAAAATCCTCGGATTCTGAGTAGCCGCAATGCGGGCAGGTATGAATATGATATAAAAGAGGGTTTATGCTTTCATCAGAATAGTTAGGGCAGAAATCACTGTCATAATCAGCTGCTTTTACAAATCTGGAGCGGAGTTTTTTAGTGGTGAAACTCTGTCTGCAGACTCTGCATTCGCATTTTTTATCATAAGTAGGCTTTAATTGCTGCATAGAATGACACCTCCGAGGATAATGATTAAGACTATTATACCTTTTTTGCTGGTTTTATGAGTATAAAGAACTATTTAGTGGGCTGTATCAGAAAAAAATTAGAAAAAGTAAAAGCCTCTTAAGTTGAGCACATACCTTTTACTGTATATACTATGTTTATAGAAGTATCCTTACATGACAGGAGGGAATAACATGGAAAAAGTTGTGGATATAACAGAAGCAGCAGCTTTGCATATAAAAGAAATGATGAAACAAAATGAGGAAGAAGATGCATTTTTGCGTGTAGCCGTTAAAGGAGGCGGGTGCAGCGGGCTTTCTTATGGAATGGGTTTTGCACACGAAGCCGAGGAAGGTGATATCCAGTCCGAGCACTATGGAATTCAGGTTCTTGTCAGCAAGGAAGACGCACCTATCTTAAATGGCACAAAAATTGATTATAAACAATCCATGATGGGCGGCGGATTCACAATCGACAATCCCAATGCCATTGCAAACTGCGGCTGCGGATCCTCTTTCCGTACCGCTTCAAATACTGGTACACCGGAAGAGTGCTAAAATAAAATCTGCCATAACGCATCAAAAAAGGACGGTCCCGAACGGGCCGTCCTTTTCTTATCTTATTTGCCAAACATGGAAGAACTATGCATTGGCTGTACTTTCGCTTTTGGATCAATGTAGGATTTTGCGTGATTAACGGCAGTTGGCGCTTCACCGAAACCGCAGGCAATAAGCTTGACCTTCCCGTCGTATGTGCAGATATCGCCGGCAGCATAGATGCCTTCGATGTTTGTTTCCATTCGGGAGTTAACAACGATGGAGTTCTTCTCGATATCAAGGCCCCATTCTTTAATTGGGCCAAGTGAGGAAACGAATCCGTAGTTAACGATCACTGCATCAACATCAAATACCTCTTTCTCCTTTGAAGTCACACCTTCAAGTACGACTTGGCTGATTGCTTCACTGTCACCAATAAGCTCAGCTGGAACATAAGGTGTTTTAATTTCAACTTTAGAGTTCTGCAGATTTTCTACACTGTGCTCATGTGCGCGGAATTTATCGCGGCGATGAACAATCGTCACTTTCTCAGCGATAGGCTCAAGCATTAATGCCCAGTCTACTGCGGAATCCCCTCCGCCGAAAACAACTACTTTTTTGCCGGCGAATTTATTTAAATCATCAATAAAGTAATGAAGGTTTTTACCTTCGTATTGAACTGCACTCTCAAGTTCAAGACGGCGGGGCTGGAAAGCGCCATTGCCGGCAGTGATAATAATAGTTTTTGAATAATGTACTTCTTTATTGGTTGTAAGCTTGAATGTTCCATCAGCTTGCTTCTCTAACTTTTCAACCGATTGCTCAAGTGATACAGTAGGCTCGAATTTAGCCATTTGTTCCTTAAGGTTATCAATCAATTCCTGGGCCCGGACTTTCGGGAAGCCGGCAACATCGTATATGTATTTTTCAGGATAAAGAGCAGATAACTGTCCCCCAAGCTGCGGCAAGCTTTCAATAATTTTTACTGATGCTTGTCTCATACCCCCGTAGAAAGCAGTGAATAAACCAGTTGGCCCCCCGCCAATGATGGTTATGTCATACACTTTTTGATCTTCTTTCATGCATATCCCCCCACGTATGTATTGAAATTCCACTCTTTATTTTAACATAAATCGTTTAAAACCTCACGAATGGAGATAAATATTATGAATGATTGGAATATTTCGAGTGGAATACATGAAAATAAAAACACGTATATTTTTTAAATTTTTCCTAAAATTTTTAAGTTTTTCGTCTATTTTTTTAGGGTTGAAAAACCCTATGAAGTAGAATAAGATTAATGGAGGAATAATGTTAATATTTTATGACAATTTTATTGAGTTTTTTTGAACTAGTTCGTGAATAAAATCACAAAGTTTTTTTATGTTTTTGGCTATAAAAAATATAAAGCAGTGGAAGATAAGAAAACATTAGAAAATACTTAAAAAAGGTGGAAGTGATACACTTGAGAAAGCCAAAGATTGTAATCCTCGGTGGAGGCTACGGCGGTTTGATGGTTGCAACCCGTTTGCAGAAATCTGTAGGAACAAACGAAGCGGAAATCGTTTTAGTGAACAAGAATGACTACCATTATGAAACAACATGGCTGCACGAGGCATCAGCCGGAACACTTCATCATGATCGTGTACGCTATGATATAAAAGATGTTATTGACCGCAACAAAGTTGAATTCGTTCAGGGCACTGCTCTTGAAATTAAAGCAGAAGAAAAGAAAGTCATTTTGGAAAACGGCGAAATTGACTATGATTATCTGGTTGTTTCACTTGGAGCTGAGCCGGAGACATTCGGTATCAAAGGACTTAAGGAACATGCATTTTCGATTGTCAATGTCAATGCTGCACGTCAAATCCGCGAGCATATCGAATACCAATTTGCTACTTATAATACAGACGCCGAGAAAAAAGATGAGCGCCTGACAATTGTTGTCGGCGGTGCAGGCTTCACTGGCATTGAATTCCTTGGAGAGTTGGCAAACCGTGTTCCTGAGCTTTGCAAAGAATACGATGTGGACTACCATAAAGTGAAAATCATTTGTGTGGAAGCAGCTCCAATGGTTCTTCCAGGCTTTGATCCGGAGCTTGTTAATTACGCTGTATCCCACTTGGAGAAAAAAGGCGTACAATTCATGATCGGAACAGCGATTAAAGAAGCTACTCCTGAAGGGATCATCGTTGGCAAGGGCGAAGATGAAGTAGAAGAAATCAAAGCTGCAACAGTTGTCTGGGCTGCAGGTGTACGCGGAAATTCTATTATTGAAAAATCCGGCATTGAAGCAATGCGCGGCCGTGTAAAAGTTCAGCCTGATTTGCGCGCTCCTGGCCATGATAATATGTTTATCATCGGAGACTGCTCATTAATCATCAATGAGGAAATTAACCGTCCATACCCTCCTACTGCCCAAATTGCTATGCAGCAGGGTGAAGTATGTGCAAGAAACATTACTGCTTTAATCCGTAATAAAACTGATCTTGAAACGTTTACACCGGATATTAAAGGTACTGTATGTTCTCTGGGCGAACATGATGCCATCGGTGTGGCATTCGGAAAGAAAATGGTTGGAACTAAAGCTTCATTCATGAAGAAGATGATCGATAACCGTGCACTTTACATGGTTGGCGGACCATCTCTTGTATTGAAAAAAGGTAAATTCAACGTTCTTTAATCAATCAGCTATCATTTATATATGGGGATGGACTCTAAAGTCTGTCCCTTTTTTTAATGGTGATTTTTTCGTGATAAAATGACGTAAAAGGGGGTGTGTGAATGGGAGTCGAACATAAAAGGGGAAAGGTGTGGCTTGCGGTTTCCGGGCTTGTTATTTCTCCTGAAGGCAACTGGCTTGTTGTTAAAAAGAAATATGGAGGGCTTAAAGGCAAATGGTCTCTGCCCGCAGGGTTTGTGGAACCAGGCGAAACGGCTGATGAAGCTGCAGTCCGGGAAATAGAAGAGGAAACCGGGATAAAATGTACAGTGAAAGGCCTGCTTGGATTGCGTACAGGTGTCATAAAAGGAGAAGTCAGTGATAATATGATTTTGTTTTTGCTTGAAGCTGAGCCTGAACAATCATTAAAAGTTCAGGAAAGCGAACTTTTCGATGTACAGTATCGCAATCCGAAAGAACTTGCAGATGATCCGAATGCATCAGTTCTTTTAAAATACATATTGGATACTTCGGATTCGTCCATCAAACCTTTAATTAACGGCATTAATCCCGGGGATACTTTCGGCTATACAGCTTATAAATTATTTTTATAATTTTCTGAAATTTAGAGGAAGAACGAGAAATCAGAAGTAAATAATGCTTGTATGCGTTTCCAACGATAGTTTTTCATGAAATATGGAGCTTTTCATTTATTCAAATCCTTGGTATATTATCAGAAAATTCAGTTACGAAAATTCAAAAGGAGATGAATGAAATGACAGCTAAGAAATATGAAAACAAAGAGTGTATGTATTGTTCCGGTAAAGGGTATTTTCAATTACTATTAGGCGGATCTGAAACCTGCAGCTGCTGCGGCGGTACAGGAAAGAAAAAGGAATAAAGTGAAACTTCAATCAGTGGGGGGGCGTTATCCCCCACTGATTGTTAGTTGAGGCCCACAGGACAAGGAAGGCTTCGTCAGCATGAGCATCGCACGACCAAATGCGACAGCTTTTGGGAGGAAGTGGGTCACAAAGACGTTGCCACAAGGATGTGGCGTTCTTAGTCTTTGTCCTTCTTTCGGGCCTTTACATTATAAAGCGAGGCGACTTGCCCAGGGGTGACAAGCGAGCCCCTAGGAGCCGCAGCTAGATTGGGCAGTTTGCCCCCACTTTCCTTTGATTCCTTGAGTCATGAAGTGGGGTCTTACTGCCAGTTAGACTGTGATAAAGTCAAACTTCGCGAGCAGTGAAGTTTTTCTTTTCATAGCGAGTGTACTGACACACCCGCTTTTCTTGTTGACTCCCCAATCCACAATAAAGTAAACTAATTATTGATGTGTTAAGGGAGGAAACAAGTTCATGCAAATGACGATTTTCGTTTTGCCTATTTCGATGCTTCTGTTTTTTGTGCTGTTTTTTGGAATAGGTTTTATATTAAATATGCTATTAAGAATGTCTTGGATTATGGCTATTATTTATCCCGTAATTGCCATTTTTATCATTGATAAAGTTCGTTTCATTGAGTATTTTCAAAAACCGGAGGAATCGTTTTCCAGTCTTGGAGTAGAAATGTCCAGCCTCGCTTTGGCGGACATCCTTATACTCAGCAGCGGAATGGCAGGCGCCATTGTTGCCGGAATCACGATTAGACTGCTCCGTAAAAAAGGATATCGGATGTTTTAAATTAGTGATGAAATCTCTGCCGGGTGTGGGGATTTTTTATTTTTTTTGATTAGTGTGATCAAATCGGGCAAGCCTATGGTATTACTGGCTTTATCCTGTCTGTAATCGGCTGATGGAAGCCTTGCTTTCCCATAAGTTATGAATATTTCTCTCGAAGAAGGGAAATGACTAACTTTGGGAGGAGTGTAAAAGATGAACATAATTACAAAATGGATGAAACGTACAGTAATGTCTGCCTTATTTATAGGTGCATTATTGACAACTTTCCATTCGATTTCCGGGGTGGAAGCAAGATCAATTGTACAGCTGCAGCAAAATGCTGAACAAGCTGGCAAAGATGGAAATTCAAATTTTGAACATACATTAAAATCGGTTGGCGTAGCATTTAAGTTTTTGAAGCAGGCCGTGAGCCTGGAACCGAAGATTTCTGCGAGTGAAGCTGTCGCAATTGAACAGGCGCCGACACTGGAGGAATCAATTGACTGGTCGCAGTATCAGAAAAAACAAGTAATTGCTACCGGATATACAGCTTTTTACGAGTCGACAGGAAAAAATCCGGATCATCCGTCCTTTGGCATTACATACTCAGGTGTTAAAGTTAAAAGGGACTTATACTCTACAGTCGCAGCAGATTTAAATGTTTTTCCGATTGGGACGATCCTGTTTATTCCTGATTATGGGTATGGTGTTGTAGCCGATAAAGGCGGTGCCATTAAGGGGAATAAATTGGATCTCTATTATGAAACGGTTGATGATGTTTATAATAATTGGGGAAAGAAAACGCTCGATGTTTACATTGTTGAAATGGGCGATGGAACCCTTACGGAAGAAGATTTAAGGTTACTGAATGAAAATGAAGCCATGCAGGTTTTCAGACAGCAATATATCAAATCTGAGAAAAAATAAACAGAAGACAGGCAAATCCGCAATGAACGGATTTGCCTTTTTGTATTATCAAACAGAAAATGCCTGCGGATGAATCTTTTCTGCTAATTTTATGGCGCCTTCAATCAGCCGCGGTGAAGGCCTGCAATACAGTTCTTCTTCCAAAACCAGGATTCTTTCCTGTTTTACTGCTCCCATTTCACTCCAGCCTGGACGATTCAGGACAATCTCCGGATTCACCTTTTCTCTTCTGACACCGACCCAGGCGAGACAGATATAATCCGGCTGCCGATTCAGGACATCCTCCCAATCAGTCTGGACACTTGCAAGTTCAACATCAGCAAATAAATTCCGTCCACCGGCTATTTCACTGATTTCCGTCAGCCAATTGACCTTGCCAGGAGTAAACACAGGCTTTGGCCACCATTCCCAATAGAGGCTTGGTTTTTTTTCAATCCTGCTTGAGATGTGCTTAAGTTCCTCTATTTTCTCCGTAAACTGTTTAGCCGCCAAAATCCCTCTCTCAGGCATTCCGATTTTTTCAGCAGTAAAAACCAGGTCATTTGCAATATCTGCGAGGCTTTGGGGATTTAAGACAATATGGGGAATCTGCCTTTTTTCAAGCTCTGCTACATTCTTTTCCATGCCGGGTACACTCAGGGAGGCAAGCACAAGGTCCGGTTTCAGTTCCTCCACTTTATCCATGTTAATAGACAAGTCAGGACCCAGCCTGGGCAGATTGGAAATTTGCTCCGGCCAATCCGAATAATCGTCCACGCCGGCAAGCATATCAGTCAATCCCAAGTATTCCACTAATTCAGTATTGCTTGGGCATAAGGAAAGGATTTTCATTTACATCACAACCTTTAGGAAAATAAATAATGAAGCCCTAAAGTTAATAATATTCCAGTCAGGCCCCCAAAGAGTACTTCTATCGGCTTATGGCCCAGAAGTTCCTTCAATTCTTTCTGTTTTTCCTGGCCAGCTTTTTTCTGCCATGTCTTTGCTTCTTCAACGAATTTATTGAAGTCGGCAACAAGCTGGTTTAATACAATCGCCTGTTCCCCGGCCTGACGCCGCACTCCCGTAGCATCAAACATAGTGATAATGGCAAAAACGGCAGAAACAGCGAAAACAGCAGAGTCCATTCCGGTCTCAAGTGCCACCCCGGTTGAAAGGGCAGTTACTGCAGCTGAGTGTGAGCTTGGCATCCCGCCTGTACTGGTTAAAAGGGACCAATCCACTCTTCGGGTGGCAATAAATTGAATGGGCACTTTTACAAATTGGGCAAAGAAGATGGCTGCCAAAGCAGACCATAGGGGGAAATTTGTCAATAATTCCATGTGAGACCACCTTTGGGTTGTATGATACTCCATCTTTGAATTCTATTCTGCTTTCTGAAGTTGAATCGTGTTCGGACTCTGAGTTGTTTTTTGCACTTTTTGTGTCCGAAGTTGAACCATGTTCGGACTGTGACCAGCTCAATTCAGCACTTTGTGTCCGAAGTTGAGCCATGTTCGGACTGTGACCAG
>NZ_NJQY01000013.1:137816-145580 GCF_010628845.1 Bacillus sp. 22-7
GATTAAGTCCATATAATTGTGTAAAAAGAAAAGGAGTCAAATTAATTCCTAATGGTCACAATGGTTATCAACGACGAAAAATCATTGTGGAGGAATTAATTTTGACTCAATATCAGTTTAACCTAAATCTTGACTATTTAAAAGAATCCGTAATGAATTCAGACCTTGACGCTGTTATTAAGGCTTCGGTTGTTCTTGTTTTGAATTCTGTCATGGAAAAAGAGCGTGATGACTACTTACAGGTTGGAGCTTATGAACGTTCTTCTGATCGACTTGATACTCGGAACGGCTACTATGAACGCGACCTCGTTTTGAGTATTGGCAGGGTAACTTTGAAGGTTCCTCGTACACGCAAGGGAGAATTTTCACCTTCTTTGTTTGAGAAATATGCGCGCTGTGATCAGGCGTTTGTTCTTTCAATCCTTGAGATGGTTGTCAATGGTGTGTCTACTAGGAAAGTGAAAAATATTGTACAACAGCTTTGCGGGGAAAGTGTTTCTAAGTCTTTTGTTTCTTCTCTCACGGAAAGGCTGGATCCAGTTGTCTATGCATGGGCCAATCGTCCACTGAACACAACCTACTATCCTTACATTTTTGCTGATGCGATGTATATCAAGGTGCGTGAACACAATCGGGTTGTATCAAAGGCTGTTTATATTGCCACTGCTATTACAGAAGAAAACCGCCGTGAAGTTCTTGGGATAAGAGTGGATCACGCAGAAAGCTATGAGGCATGGAAATTATTTTTACTTCACCTGCAATCACGCGGCATTCAATCACCAAAGCTATTTATTACGGATGCACATGCCGGCTTGAAAAAGGCGCTAAAAGAGGTCTTTGTAGGAACCGTTTGGCAACGGTGTACGGTCCATCTAAAGCGAAATATCTTTAATGCACTGCCTAAAAAAGGAATTGTGGATGAGAAACTAGGATTAAAGAGAATCTTTGAAGCTGTTAGTGTAGAAGATGCACGCCTTTTTAAAGAGGAGTTTCAAGAACGTTTTGGGAACAATCATAAGCTAGAGAAAGCCATTCAAATATTAGAGGACGGCTTCGAAGATGCCATTCAATATTTAAATGAGCCAGTTAAGTTTCAACAATATATCCGCAGCACAAATTCACTGGAACGCTTAAATCAAGAGGTAAGAAGAAGAGAACAAGTCATACGGATCTTTCCGAATACCCAATCGGCATTCAGAATGATTGGAGCTGTTCTTATGCAGGTAAATGAGGAACAGGCAATGAAAAAAATAGTAAGACAACAATAAGAAAAGTAAATACTGTAATACTATACAGAGGTAGTGGAAATGCCTAATTTTAAATTGACATTGAGCCTCCGGCGGGCATGAGGGAAAGCCAGGAAGCCAGGAGTTATACAACTCCTGGCTTGCCCTCCAGGCTATCATGCCCGCCCCTCAATGTAAATTCAAAATAATATTAGCCCACTATACAAAATTCTAAGAAGCTAAAAACCATTGTTGACACTTTTACACAAAAATATGGACTTGACTTCAATTCTGCAATTTGTGTCCGAAGTTGAGCCATGTTCAGACTGTGACCAGCTTATTTCTGCATTTTTTGTCTGAAGTAAAACCATGTTCGGACCTTGACCAGCTCATTTCAGCTTCCTGTGTCCGAAGCTATACCTGGCTCGGATTCTGCAGATTCAGGAACTTCGTAATGTTATACTAACTAATATTCTCCAACAGATTGTTCCTTCCTGCAAGAGGGTCTGCTTTAAGTTTTTGTTAAACCGCGCTTTTTTTGAAAATATGCTGTTGCTGTCAGGGAAAGCAAAAGAATCCATTCAAAAGCATTCACGGCAGCGGCACTCTCAACTGGAATATCAATTACGCTTCCGATAATCATCAAGACGGAACCCGCAAAAAACCAGAACCATCCCTGTTTGCGCCAAATAAATACAGATGCCGCCAGCAATACGGCGGAAATGATCAGCACCATTATCGGAGGGCCGCCCTTTGCCTCAGCGTTTGAATAGCTTAGAACTCCATATTCCCATTTCGCTTCAAGTTCAAGGCCGAAAACCTCGGTGAAAAGCTCCAGAAGAATCAATCCGGCAGTGAGCAGGTATGCAGCCCCTTTTAGTGTACCTGTTTTTGCCCAATCAATATCAGCTTGTTTTAAAGTATGCCAGGAATATAGAACAAGCAGCGGTGTAAAAAAGGCATGAATCCAGAATCGTGCATAATTCAGTAGCTTTAGAGTATTGCCTTCCCCGATCAAACTTCCAGCAGCAAGAATTCCATTATCGTAAATCAATCCGAGAATTACAGGCAGCAGGAAGGCAGCACTAACAGGGCCGCTGTTCTTTACAATAAGAATGGCCCATATAAATAGCAGGATATACCCGGCTGTAAAAGCGGCAAATAATAGAGGATCCATAACATTCTCCTTTCTGTCTCTATTTTCTTACCCCATAATTAATGATTATATTTAAGAATAGGATAATCCCTTTTCTTTTTGTTAAAATGATCAGTACAAGATCCGGAAAATGGAGTGATTTCATGGAAGACTATCCTCTTGAGTACTATGAATTCTTTGTCAGTTTCAATGAAGGTGATTATTACACCTGCCATGATCTTCTTGAAGAAATGTGGATGACTGATAAAGGCAATTTGTTTTTTAAAGGCCTGCTGCAAATGAGTGTCAGCATTTATCACTATGAATATGGCAATGTCAAAGGTGCAAGGCTAATGATGGAGGCTGCACATGAATATTTACAGGCATACAGACCCGGACATTGGGGATTGGATCTTGAGCATGTGTACGCTTTTATTGAAGAATGCCTCTCTATATTTCCGAAAGATATCGACCGTCTTCCATTTGATAAGGTCGGTATTCTTCCTAAATTACCTCAGCTGGTACTGTATCTGAAGGATTAACAAAGCAGAAATTAGATAGTCGAAATAATTCAATATTTTCGATATAATAAGAGATAAATAGATTATGGGGGTGCCAGTATGTTTTCTGTTAAGAAAGAATTTGACGTTACAGCCGAACAGGAATGCCTGATTGTTGGTGTTTTTGATAAACCAGCCAGGTTTGAGGGAATACTTGCCCGTGCAGATGAACAGTTTGAGGGCCATTTGACAGAACTTGTGAAGAGCGGCGATATTTCTGCTAAGAAGAAAGCGATTGCAAAAATACATACTTTTGGAAAAATTGGGGCCAAACGATTTATTACAGTGGGTCTTGGAAAAGAAAAAGAATTCAGCTTTGAAGGTTTGCGTGAAGCTTTAGGAAAGACATTCAAGGAAGTGAAATCGTCCAAGCTTCAAAATGCCGGTGTTTGTCTTGATACTTTTATTGGCGGTAATGTAGATGCGCTGGATGCAGCACATGCACTAAGCGAGGCGTTTGCCCTTTCCACCTATAAGTTTGAAGATTACAAACAGAAACCAAATGAACCGGAAAAGGAAATTGAGAGTATTGCTGTTTATTGTGAAGCTGCAGATGAAGAAGATGTAAAGGCTTCCCTTACAGTTGGATATGCCCACGGGAAAGGAACGAATTCAGCTCGCACATTAGTCAATCTGCCAGGCAATATGCTGACTGCCACTGACTTGGCAAATTACTCATCTGAACTGGCGTGGAGATATGGGTTTGAAGTAGAAATCCTGGAAAAAGAGGACATGCTTAAGCTTGGCATGGGTGCTCTTTTGGCGGTTAACCAGGGATCGGCAGAGCCTCCTAAGATGATTGTCTTAAAATATCAGGGCAAGGAAGAATGGAAGGATGTAATTGGCCTCGTCGGCAAAGGAATCACCTTCGATACAGGAGGCTATTCCATTAAGCCTAAGGACGGCATAGTCGGCATGAAATCCGATATGGGCGGTGCAGCGGCAGTACTTGGGGCAATGGAAGTCATCGGCGAACTGAAGCCTGAACAAAATGTTGTCGCAGTCATTCCTTCTACAGATAATATGGTGAGCGGAACTGCGTTTAAGCCGGATGATGTCCTCACCTCCATGAGCGGAAAAACCATTGAAGTCCTCAATACGGATGCAGAAGGACGTCTGGCACTTGCTGATGCAGTAACATATGCGAAGCACCATGGAGCAGACTACCTGGTGGATGTCGCAACCCTGACTGGCGGTGTCATTGTTGCACTGGGGGAAGAAACAACAGGTGCATTAACCAATAATGAAGAGTGGTTTGAGCAGGTGCTGGAAGCCTCCTATGAAGCTGGCGAACCAATCTGGCGGCTGCCTCTTTTTGAAAAAGATAAAGAAAGAATCAGAAGCAGCAAAATTGCAGATCTGAACAATTCACCCGGACGTGCCGGCCATGCGATCATGGGCGGAGGTTTTGTCGGTGAATTTGCCGAAGACACTCCATGGGTGCACCTCGATATTGCAGGTACAGCCACGACAGGAAAAAGCCATGATCTTGGACCAGACGGCGCGACAGGCGTTATGGTGCGTACATTGGCATTGCTGGTTGAAAGATTTGTAACAAAATAATAGTGAATTCAGAACTCCGGAGCGATCCGGGGTTTTTTTATGCTAGTAATAAGCCTTAGCGGCCGGCTTATCCAAAATAACATCCGTCTGGCGGAAACTCCCATCTCAAATCGTCTTAAAATCATTGACATAAAAAGCACTAGTATGATAATTTAATACATGTGTTTTAGTTCTCTACCAATTTAGCAGACTAAAGTAAAAGTGAAACAAAGAATAGAAAGAGGGTTGCATCATGAATGCAGTTATACTTGCAGTTTTGATCATGCTTGTTCTCAGCCTTCTGCGCGTCAATGTGGTTCTTGCTCTTGTGGCAGGTGCATTGGCAGGCGGGCTCGCAGGCGGATTAAGTATAGATAAAACAATTGAAGTTTTCTCCAATGGACTTGGAGGCAGTGCAGAGGTTGCATTGAGTTATGCGTTATTGGGCGGATTTGCCTTGGCCATTTCCGCAACGGGGCTTCCGAATCTATTAGTGGAATGGGTCCTGGACAAGGTTGGAAAAGACGGGGAATCCAAAGGGAAAACATTATCAAAGGCACTCATCGTATTTTCTATATTATTAATGTCTATTTTCTCCCAAAACTTAATTCCCATTCATATCGCGTTTATTCCCATTTTAATTCCGCCATTATTAAAGGTTATGAATGAGCTGCAAATAGACCGGCGTCTGATCGCGTCTGTACTGACATTTGGTTTAACGGCTCCGTATATATTGCTTCCTGCAGGCTTTGGCCAGATATTCCACGGAATACTCGCAGAAAATATGGAGAACAGCGGGCTGGCAATAGAAATGGCTGATATCCCGAAGGCTATGCTTATTCCTGCAGCCGGTATGGTTGCGGGGCTTTTAGTGGCATTATTTGTTTACCGTAAAAAAAGGGATTATCGTCCATCAGAATTAATTGAGAGGGAAAAAGGCAATTACTCCAAAAAGGGCATTATTTTTTCTCTCATTGGGATTGCAGCAGCTCTCATCGTCCAGCTGCAGCTTGATTCGATGATCTTTGGGGCGCTGACAGGTATTTTAGTTATTTATATCAGCGGTGCGATTAAATGGAACGAGGCAGATCAGCTTTTAACTGAGGGTATGAAGATGATGGCATTTATTGGATTTGTCATGCTGGCTGCATTCGGATTTGCTGATGTATTAAAAGAAACAGGCGATGTAGATAGCCTTGTTGCACAGGCGGCTGAGGTAATTGGCAATAATAAATCACTTGCAGCCTTGCTGATGCTTCTTGTCGGCTTACTTGTTACAATGGGGATTGGATCTTCATTTTCAACCATCCCGATTATTGCAACTATATTTGTGCCGCTTGCACTGGAGGTTGGCTTCAGTCCGATGGCAACGATTGCTCTAGTGGGAACAGCCGCAGCTCTTGGAGATGCCGGTTCTCCTGCGTCAGACAGTACATTGGGGCCAACAGCAGGCTTGAATGCAGATGGACAGCACAATCACATCTGGGATACATGTGTGCCAACATTCCTGCACTACAATATTCCGCTCATCCTGTTTGGATGGCTGGCGGCAATGGTCTTATAATCGTAAGCAGCTTCCCGGAAGGGGGCTGCTTTCTCATTTTTTTAGGAAATTATAAAATCGCGATTTGTATATAACTCTGTGGAAGAATTTATCTACGTCTAGCTTCAGCGCCTACCTCCTCGAGGTCACAAGCCAATCCTCCCAAAAAGGCAAAGAACGCCTTTCCGGAAGGCTCGTCTTGTGCTTGAGGCCCGCAGGATGCGGGTCATGCAGACGTTGCCACAGGACGTGGCGATCTTAGTCTGCGATCCTTCGTGGGCAAGGCGCTTCCGCTTTTGTTTTGTTATCAGCCCGTAAAGTAGGGTACGATAAAAGAAAAGGAACGGAGGTGGCTTCAGTGTATTTTGGGAAAATCAGAAAACAGACCTCAGACCGGGTACCGCCCAATCAAAATGTGACGACTGCCTTTCCTGTATTGCATTATGGAAATGTTCCGTACTATAAGGATATGAAGGAATGGAACCTGCAAATATTTGGAGAAGTGGATAGGGAATTATCCTTTTCGCATGAGGAGATAATGAACCTTCCTCAGACTCTGTATAAAAATGATATCCACTGTGTCACGGGCTGGTCAAAGCTTGATAATGTCTGGGAGGGAGTCTCCGCCGCAGAAATTGCCAGGCTGGCAGGCGTAAAAGAAACAGCACAATTTGTGATTCTTCATGCGGAAGAGGGCTGGACCACGAACCTTCCCATTAAGGATTATCTAAAAAGCACCAGTCTGCTGGCACATACCCATAACGGTGAGCCCCTTACTCCCGAGCACGGATTTCCGCTGCGGGCCGTGATTCCGCATCTGTATTTCTGGAAAAGTGCAAAGTGGATTAGAGGCGTCGAGTTCTCTAAAACCGACAAGCCTGGTTTTTGGGAGAAAAACGGCTATCACAACTATGGAGACCCCTTTCGTGAACAGCGGTTCAGCTGGGATGATTAATAAGAATAAAAGCGTTGCATACGCTTTTATTCTTATTAAAATCCGAACAGCATTGTGAAAATATTTCTCTTTTTTAATTTCTTCCTGGGCTTCTCCTGATCAAAAACCAGAAGGGTATCAGAAGGGATGTCCCGATTTTTAACAGCTGTCCTGGCTTCAAGAGCCTCAATTCGTTTAAGCAGGCGTGCATTTTCTTTCTGCAGTTCCTCTATTTCGCTGCGGTGCTGAAGCAGCTGATAAGACACCACATCATCTGCTTTTCCATTCAGCCGCTTCTCAAGCTCGCTGATTTTTAAATATATTTTCTCTATTGCCGGAGCGGCAGCTGCTTCTACATGAACCGTACCCTTTCTCGTCTTTTTTCCCTTTACAGTAACGTCCTGCAATATTATCCCCTGATTAAGCTGATCCTGCACCTGTTTTAGCAGGCTAATGTCTTCTTCCGTAAATAAGTAATGACCCAATTCATTTCGTTCCGTGCGGAGTTCCAGTTGTTTAACCCATCGCTGAATAGTGCTTGGTGAAACCCCTAATAATTTAGCAGCAGCACTTGTATTCATACTGATCCCCTCCCGTTTTCACAAGGAATTCTACCCGTTTAACGTGAAGTCCTTCCCGGCTGACAAAACAAGTTTTCTTTCGCTAAAGAAAGTGCGGATTTTACATTTTTTTTATCGCAGTCTAACGGGCAGTAAGACCCCCACTTCAAGACTCAGAGGAATCAAAGGAGGATAAGAGGGGGTCAAACTGCCCGTAAAGGCCCGATTGGTTCAACTAACAATCAGTGGGGGATAAGGAAAACC
>NZ_NJQY01000014.1:0-10767 GCF_010628845.1 Bacillus sp. 22-7
AAGTCGCCTCGCTTTATAATGTAAAGGCCCGAAAGAAGGACAAAGACTAAGAACGCCACATCCTCCCAAAAGCTGACGCTTTCGGTCGTGCGATGTATCGCTGCCGTAGCTTACCTTGTCCTGTGGCAACGTCTTTGTGACCCACTTCCTCCCAAAAGCTGTCGCATTTGGTCGTGCGATGCTCATGCTGACGAAGCCTTCCTTGTCCTGTGGGCCTCAACTAACAATCAGTGGGGGATAAAGAGCTCCCCACTGATAGAAGTTTCACTTTATAAAAGCCGGCATTTGCCGGCTTTTTTGGTTACATCATCCTGAATTTCTCTTCAACATAAGGCATGCGGGATTGGACAGATAGCAATTGCATTTCCGGATATCTAAGCGCGGTTAACTTATTGCCAAAAACAGCGCCTGTATCAATATTATAGGTGTTATTAATTCTCCTTACTTCCTTTAAGGGAGTATGGCCATAGACGATTACAGCTTCGCCCTTATACTCTCTTGCCCAATCACGTCTTACAGGTGTGCCGTCCGGATTTTTTTCTCCTGTAATATCACCATACAGAACAAAAGTTTTTACTTTTGAAGAATGCTTCCCAATATAGCTTTCCTTAATTCCAGCATGTGCGATAACCAGTTTGTTATTATCGATTACATGATATAGAGGTGCGTTTTCATATAACTCCATAAATTTATGTCTGACCTCATCCTGTGCTTTGGGAGACAGTTTCTCATATTCAGCGACTGTTGTTTCAAGTCCATGTGTAATTTGCACTTTATTCCCTAAAAAGAAGCGGTAGAGTTTATTGCAATGGTTGCCCGGGACATAGTATCCCAAGTTGTTTGCTGCAAGGTTATATACTGCTTCAATGACTGCAAGTGAATCTGGGCCTCTGTCAGTTAAGTCTCCTACAAAGGCCAGTTTTCTGCCGCTTGGATGGACAGGAAATCCCTTTTCCCAGATATAGTCCAGTTTAAAAGTCAGCTCCTTAAATTCAGCAAAGCAGCCGTGAATATCACCAATAATATCTAGTCTCATTTTTTAGGCTCCTTTAAAGTTCTACTGTTATCATATCAATTTTCATAATATTTATCATAACGCATTATTTTTCCGCAGCAGATAAAGCTTTAACGATTTTAAGTTTAAAGAATGGGAAAATTAAATTTATCGCAGTCTAACGGGCAGGGTAAGACCCCCACTTCAAAGAACCAGAGGAACCAATGGAGGATAAGTGGGGGTCAAACTGCCCAAACTAGCTGCAGCTCCTAGGGGCTAAGTCAATTAGCTGATGGGGAGAAAGGCACTTCCCGCCATCTGCCCGTCTTAAGCTTGTCACCCCTGGGCAAGTCGCCTCGCTATATAATGTAAAGGCCCGAAATAAGGACAAAGACTAAGAACGCCACGTCCTCCCAAAAGCTGTCACATTTGGTCGTGCGATGCTCATGCTGACGAAGCCTTCCTTGTCCTGTGGCCCTTAACTAATAATCAGCGGGGAGAAAATCACTCCCCACTGATTGAAGTTTCACTTTATGGATTGCTCAGAGACGACAAAAAAACAAAGATTTGCTAGTATAGTTAAGTACATTTTCCTGTTAGCCAACAGGGTATGGATGCTTTATGAGAGGAGGTTAATTTTGTATGGAAGATCATGCAGAGGAAAGATCAGGATCTCAAATCAATGCCAGTCTTTTAATCCAATCTTTACAAAATGAAGAAATTGATATCTTCAGAAATGAATTTCTTGATATGCACCCATATGATCAGGCTTCATTTTTTAAAGATCTGGATGAGGACATCCGTGCAAAAATTTATCTTTATCTATCTCCAGAAGAAATGGCGGCTCTTTTTGAAAATCTGGAGATTGAGGAAGAAGATTATAAAGACGTTCTTGCCGAGATGAATCCCCACTATGCAGCAGATATGCTTTCAGAAATGTATGCTGATGATGCGGTTGATGTTTTAAATGAACTTGATAAAGACCAGGTTGTCAGCTATTTAACAATTATGGATGATGAATCGGCAAAAGAAATTAAGGATTTGCTTCATTACGAAGAATATACAGCAGGAAGTATTATGACAACTGAATTTGTCTCTCTGTCAGCCAATCAGACGGTTCGTTCTGCTATGTATATCTTAAAGAATGAAGCGCCAAGGGCTGAAACCATTTATTATGTGTACGTTGTAAATGACGAAAAGAAGCTTATTGGGGTCATTTCATTAAGGGATTTAATAGTAAGTGACGATGACACGATGATTTCAGAAATCACCAATGACAGAGTAGTTTCCGTATCTGTGGGTGAAGATCAGGAAGAAGTCGCAAGAAAAATTAAGGACTATAACTTCCTGGCTGTTCCGGTTGTCGATTTTCAAAATCACTTGCTGGGTATTATTACAGTTGATGATGTTATGGATGTCATGGAAGAAGAAGCATCTGATGATTACTCCAAATTAGCAGCTGTATCAGATATGGATCACATTGACCGGAATCCAGTTTCTGCTGCGCGTAAACGGCTTCCATGGCTTATCATCCTGCTGTTTTTGGGTATGTTAACTGCAAGCCTTATCGGAAGGTTTGAGAACACATTGGATAAGGTGGCCATACTGGCTGTTTTCATTCCTCTTATTGCAGGGATGGCCGGAAATACCGGGACTCAGGCATTGGCCGTTGCTGTCCGGGGAATTGCTACTGGAGACCTTGAGAAAGAAAACAAATGGAAATTGGTGATAAGGGAAGCAGGGACCGGCTTAATCAATGGAGGTATTTGCGGTATTCTTGTTACTTTCATTGTTTATTTCTGGAAAGGAAATTTCTTTCTGGGTGTTTTAGTTGGCGTCTCAATATTGTTTACATTGATCGTTGCCACCCTTGCAGGTGCACTGATCCCTTTACTAATGCACAGGATGAAAATTGACCCGGCAGTGGCGTCAGGTCCATTTATTACAACCATTAATGATCTGATCAGTATTTTAATTTATTTTGGAATGGCGACATTATTTATGAGTTATTTAACAGGTTAAGGGGGTTATATTATGGAACATGGCGCATCAGTAGCATCGCTTGTCATTGTTATTCTTGCCGCTTTTATAACGCCGATTATACTGCATCGGCTGAAGGTTAATTTTATTCCGGTAGTGGTGGCCGAGATTCTTATTGGTTTAATTATCGGAAAAAGCGGCTTTGATATTGTCCATGAGGATATGTGGCTTGAAACTCTTTCGACACTTGGATTTATTTTTTTAATGTTCCTGAGCGGACTTGAGATTGACTTTACAGCTTTTTCTTCTTCAAAGAAGAGAGAAAAGCTGCCCAGCGGAAAACTTGAGCCAAATTCATTTGCAGTGTCTTCAATTGTTTTTATAGGAATATTTTTTGTTTCATTAGGACTGTCTTATGTATTTGTTTGGGCAGGATTCATTGATAATGCTTTTTTAATGACTTTAATAATATCCACCATCTCTCTGGGAGTTGTGGTTCCTACTCTTAAGGAAGCACACTTAATGAAAACAGGCATTGGCCAAATTATTCTTTTAATCGCAGTTATTGCAGATTTGGCTACAATGATTTTACTGGCTGTATTTGTATCTCTAAATGATAAAGGCGGAGGAAATACATGGCTGCTTCTAATCTTATTTGGAGTAGGCGTATTGCTGTATTTCCTCGGCAGAAGGTTTAAGAACCTTAATTTTCTTGAAGCGATGTCGACAGGAACAGTTCAGATTGGAACAAGAGCAGTATTTGCACTAATTATTTTTCTTGTGGCATTATCAGAAACAGTCGGGGCAGAAAATATTTTAGGTGCATTCCTTGCTGGGGTTCTTGTATCACTGCTGGCGCCAAATCAGGAAATGATCCATAAGCTGGATTCTTTTGGATACGGGTTCCTTATACCGATATTCTTTGTAATGGTAGGGGTAGAGCTCGACGTATGGACTTTGTTTGGAGACCCCAAGATGCTTATGCTTATACCATTGCTGCTGATTGCTCTGCTGCTGTCAAAGCTTATACCGATTTATATTTTAAAAAGATGGTATGATATCAAAACGGTTATCGCCTCAGGTTTCTTGTTAACGTCAACTCTTTCCCTTGTAATTGCTGCAGCAACAATAGGTGAAAGAATGGATGTTATAACTGCAGAAATGAGCGGCACATTAATTTTAGTTGCTGTCATAACAAGTATATTCACACCTGTTGTCTTTAAAAAGCTATTTCCTCAGGAAGCTGCTGAGGAGAAGAAGCTCAAAGTATCCTTTATTGGTGCAAACCAAATGACTATGCCGATCTATAATGAGCTTAAGTCATCCCTTTACGAGCCGGCTTTATATCATAAGAAGCAGGAAAAGGCGGAAAAGCAGATAGCGGACTCTTTGTTCGACATCATTGAAGTTGATGAGTTTGATATTGGAAATTTCGAAGGAACAGAGGCTTTTGAGTCTGATATTGTTGTAATCTCCACAGGGGATGAAGAGACAAATGCTACATTATCCATTGCTTTTAAAGATAAGGGAGTGGACCGTGTCATTTGCCGGATGGAAAGCCCTGATATGGAAGAAACGCTTCGGGAGCATGACATTGAATTGTTTTCAACTATTCTTTCCTCTAAGGCGCTGCTTCGTGCATTAATCGAGTCACCAAGCGTGGTGAACATATTAACGAACCAGGAGACTGCTTTATATGAAATCCGATTGAAGAATGAGCAGTTTGAAGGCATGATGCTTCGGAGATTCCCGTTTACGGGGGATGTAATATTCGTCCGGATATTTAGAGGAAAGGATTCCATTGTTCCTCACGGAGATACTGAACTGCATGTCAATGATCGCTTGATTGTTACAGGATCTAAGGAATACGTTGATGAATTAAAACGTGAACTTGAATTTTGTGAATGGTGTTAGAATCTGATTGCCTTTTTTCTTGCCGAATAAAATCCTCCAGAAACAACAGGATTTTTTTCGGCTTTTCTTTTGCGCAGAATTGATGTACAATTAGCACTAGGTACTAATAACATGTGATAATAAATTCAGGAGGATTTATAATGACTCTTTCTTTAAATGGAAAAACATTCGTCGTAATGGGTGTAGCTAATAAAAGAAGCATTGCATGGGGAATTGCCAAATCCCTTCATGATGCTGGTGCCCGTTTAATCTTTACATATGCGGGAGAAAGACTGGAGAAAAGTGTTCGTGAATTGGCTGATTCATTGGAGGATGCCCAATCATTAGTGCTTCCATGTGATGTAACAAGTGATGAAGACATCGCAAAATGTTTCAGCACAATTAAGGAGGAAGCGGGTGTAATTCATGGGATAGCCCATTGCATCGCCTTTGCCCATAAGGAAGAACTTCAGGGAGAATACATGAACACAACAAGAGACGGGTTCCTGCTGGCTCACAATATCAGTTCTTATTCGCTGACTGCTGTTGCAAAGGAAGCAAGGGGATTAATGGCAGAAGGCGGAAGCATTGTGACTCTCACATACCTTGGCGGTGAAAAGGTTGTGAAGAATTATAATGTTATGGGTGTGGCAAAAGCATCCCTTGATGCAAGCGTCAAATATTTGGCTAACGACCTTGGAAAGGATGGAATCCGAGTTAATTCCATTTCAGCCGGTCCAATCAGGACTCTTTCTGCTAAAGGAATAAGCGAATTTAATTCGATTCTTAAAGAAATTGAAGAAAAAGCTCCGCTCCGCAAAACCACAACTCCTGAAGAAGTAGGAGATACTGCTCTATTCTTATTCAGCAGTCTGTCGAGAGGAATATCGGGTGAAAATATTCACGTAGACTCCGGTTATCATATCATTTAATAGAATTTGTCCGCTCCAATGTGAGCGGGCTTTTTTTATTTCCTCAGAAACGAAAGCCCATTTTCTGCATACATATAATACGACGAACCATAACGATTGCGGAGGTGGGCATAATGACTGAGAAAAGAGAAAAGGAGCCGCTATTCTATATACAGCAGCCTAATTTTCAAATTCCTGAAAACAGGATGCAAACAATCTATTCGAGCAGGAAAGCAGAGCAGGAACGAAAACAAAAGGAAAACCTGCTTGATTTCGCTGTCCCTAAAGAGGTACAAAAGGTGCCGGAAGAAAAAGTCGAAAAGACTGCTGGGCAAATGGAGGTGCAGGAAGCAATTGAAGAGTTTGAATCCGGGAGAGAAGAGAAAAAAGGTGCATCCTTTGCTTTTACGACAGAAAAAAGAAAACCATCTTTCAATCGAGTAAAGAGTTTTAAGGAAATGGACACACTTGAGCGTCTGGATTATTTAATTGATTTCCCAAAACAGCTTCCGCCCATACCATGCACATTTGAAACAGGGGAAAAGGCAATAAGGGGATTTCTTGTTTCAAAAAATGAAGAATGGATTGAGGTAAAGTTATTTGATGAACGTATTGAGAAAATAAATCTGCAATCTTTAAATGCAATCAAAATGATCGGCCTAAGAAGGTAACCTGAAATCGGGGAGGCCGGCCAAAAAATAGCCAGCCGAATGGTTCGGCTGGCCTCTATGATTAGTCTTCGCAAATATCCAGGTCAACATCGGCAATACATTGAACAGCGCAGAAGCATGTTAAGTCAACAGTTACGCAGTCATTTGTACTGCGGAAGTAGTCAACTTCGCAAACCTTTTTCAAGTCGATGCAGCAGTCATCAACAAGGTTTACTGTTTTGTCCGGGCCAGGTTTTCTGTTAATTGGCTCTAGAACGCGAAGCACTGCACAGCAGTTATCAAATACTTCTTCTACTCTAAAGAAGATTGATACACAAGCACAGTCATTTCCTGTAAAGAATGCATGGAATGGTGACCCATCTGCTGTTTTTAGTGTGAATACGCGTGTATCCGGGCGCTTATGCCGCTTTCTGTTTGAAGGTGAAATCGCTCCAAGCGGCTCCAGGAAACAGTTTGAAGGGCATTCGCACACATCTTCTGCGTTATCTTGAATATCTTTTATAGCACGAACTACTTCACATACACAGCTTTTGCCTTTGAAGTCGTCTTTTTTTCCACAACCCATTTTTGTTTTCCTCCTTGTTTGTTTCTTGTGGTCTACACTACTAACATATTGCCGAAGTGCCCTATGGGTTACGGACAAACGCCTTGTTTTTTCAAAAAATAGGCTATTATTTTACATTTGAGGTGAAAAAAGTGGACATAACACCTATGGAGCTGCTGATTTTGGCTCTTGCAAGCTTCAGGCTGACCAGACTGATTGTATTTGATAAAATTACTGTTTTTTTGCGAAAGCCTTTTCTGGAAGAAGTGGAAGAAACAGATGAGAACGGGGAAATGGAAGTTTATTGGATTGTGAAAGAAGGAAGGGTGCGTGGATTCTTCGGGGAGCTTCTAAGCTGTTATTGGTGTACTGGCGTGTGGAGTGCCTTATTTTTATATGCTTCCTATTATTTCTATGCATCCTTTGCAGCACCGGTGCTGCTCATTTTAGCGGTTGCCGGACTGGCTGCCATTATAGAAACTCTTATGCAAAAGCTGATTGATTAGCTTTTTTATATTTATTTGGGTATTTGATTTACACAAGCTCCTGAGGCTCTGCATAAATTAATTAGAGGAAAATTATTGTAAATGGAGGGCCTCATCAATGTTAAATAAGGACAAAGATCAGCAAACGGAAAAATCACAGCCGGTCAGCAAGAAAAAGAAGAAGAAAAAGGGATGCGGCTGCGGAAAAAAACGATAAAAAATCAGGAGCCGGTGTTTCCGGCTTTTTTTAGTGGAATTCTTCTGGAAAAAATAGGATGGATATTAATGTTCATAAATCTATAACATTTCGAGGACAATATAATTAAAGATTTTACATAGGAAGGGACTATTATGAAAAAGAAACTTTTATTGTTTATTGCATTTTCACTGATCTTATTATCAGGATGCAGTGGTGATGGAGAGGTGACGGACAGCGACCTTGCACTCCTCAAAACGACTAATCCCCCAGCAGTATTAATTGATAAAAATACAAAGGAAAATTTGAATTTAGTTGAAAACATTGAGCATGACGTCGAAAAAATGAAAGAACTATATGATGTTGCAGTTGTTAAGAGCAATGGGGACACACTAGTTGCTTATAAAGTGAAGCACCTGCAGCGATTCCACATGAAAAAAATTGAAAAAAAGATGACAAAAATGCTTGAGGAGAAATACCCGGATGAGAACTTCATTGTTTCAAGCGATTATAAAATCTTTATAGAGGCAGTAGAACTTCAGGAAAAAATGAAAGATCCCGATTTTACAGACAAAAAGGCTAAAAAGAAGCTTGATAAAATCATTAAACTTAAAAATGAAATGACATAGAAGGGAGCGGGCATCATGAGCAAAAAAAGTAATAAAACCCCTGAACAGCAGCAATATGAGCAGCTTGAGCAAAAACATGAGCTGAAGCGCCCGGTCCTGAAAAATTGTATTCGTGCTTTCTGGGTAGGAGGGCTTATCTGTGTTGTCGGACAGGCAATCACTTATTTTTATATCTACTTTTTTAACTTCACGGAACAGACAGCTGGAAATCCAACTGTTGCTACCATGATTTTTATCTCCATGCTGCTGACAGGTTTTGGCGTTTATGACCGATTGGGCCAGTTTGGCGGAGCAGGCAGCGCAGTTCCTGTAACGGGTTTTGGAAATGCTGTGATTTCAGCAGCTATTGAGCATCGTACGGAAGGTTTTGTGCTGGGAGTAGGCGGGAACATGTTCAAGCTTGCTGGGTCGGTTATTCTATTTGGAGTGTTTTCGGCTTTTGTAGTGGCCCTAATTAAAACGCTATTAATTATTTGGGGGGTTATTTAATGCTAAAGGGAAAACAATCTTGGGTCTTTCAAAACCGCCCGGTAATTACAGCTGCTGGTGTGTCCGGCGGGCCATTTGAGGCAAACGGCAACCTGTCAGAGGATTTTGATGTTCTGCATGATGATTTATGGATGGGTGAAGACTCTTATGAAAAAGCACACCGGATCCTTTTGGAAGAGGCGGGACAGACGGCCTTAAATAAGGCAAATATCCAAAAGGAGGATGTTCAGTTTTATATTGCCGGGGATTTAATTAATCAGATCACACCTTCAAGTTTAAGTGCAAGAACGATTCAAATCCCGTATTTCGGGATTTTCGGAGCTTGTTCAACTTCAATGGAAGGACTTGCGCTGGCATCCTTTATTGTTAATTACCAAGGTGCTGATTATGTTTTGACAGGTGCTTCCAGTCATAATGCCGCTGTTGAAAAACAATTCAGATACCCAACAGAATATGGAGGCCAAAAACCACCAACAGCCCAATGGACAGTTACTGGTGCAGGTGCGGCTCTGATTTCAGCGAAAGCAGTTGGTTCAAATTTGCCGGTTACCACTTCTGCCACCATCGGCAAAGTTATCGACATGGGACTGACAGACCCTTTTAATATGGGAGGAGCAATGGCGCCTGCAGCAGCCGACACCATTACTGCACATTTTAAGGACATGCAGCTCGATCCATCCCATTACGATTTGATTGTCACAGGGGACCTTGGCAGAATTGGCCAGGAAACGGCTTATGAACTGCTCACAAATAATGGGTTGAAAATAGACAGAGAGAAATTTAAAGATTGCGGATTAATGATTTATAAAGATGATCAGCCAGTCCAGTCCGGCGGGAGCGGTGCAGGGTGCTCGGCTACTGTTTTGTACGGTCATCTCTTAAATCAAATGAAGCAAGGGGCTTATAGAAGAATCCTTGTGGTCGCAACGGGTGCGCTATTATCGCCTTTGACATTCCAGCAGAGTGAAAGTATTCCCTGTATTGCCCATGCTGTATCTATCGAAATGAATTAGAGGAGGAAATTGAATGCTGCCTATGTTTTTCTGGGCTTTTGTAATTGGTGGCCTATTTTGTGTATTTGGCCAAATAATGTTTGATGTTTTTAAGCTGACACCAGGCCATACTTTAAGTCTTTTAGTTGTATTAGGAGCTGTACTTGATGGAATTGGCCTGTATGAGCCGCTTGCTGACTTTGCCGGGGCAGGGGCGACCATCCCGATAACAAGCTTTGGCA
Organism: Bacillus sp. 22-7; assembly: GCF_010628845.1. Lineage (NCBI taxonomy): Bacteria > Bacillati > Bacillota > Bacilli > Caryophanales > Bacillaceae > Bacillus > Bacillus sp. 22-7. Next base: position 10,027 of record NZ_NJQY01000014.1, read on the forward strand.
ATTCCCTTGTCCATGGAGCCCTGCAGGAAGCTGATCAACATGGGCTGGTCGGCGTGTTAACAGGAATGTTCGAAGTGACCAGCTCCGGTATTTCAGCTGCGATAATCTTCGGCTTTATTGGTGCACTAATTTTCAAGCCGAAAGGCTAAATGACATTAGGAAAATACACAGGAATGCTATTTTAGTTATATAAAACAAGCCCCTTATTCCAATCTGAATGAATAAACCAAGCACGTCTTGGGAGCTTGCCCATACACCCTGCTTATTTATCACATATTGTGTAGGGAGAAATCCAAGTGAGGTGAGAGGCATGGGCTATGGCTATGGAGGCTGCGGATATGGCGGGGGCTATGGAAATACGTTTGTTTTAATCGTCGTCCTATTCATTTTACTCATTATCGTCGGAGCAAGTTTCTACAACTAGATTGTAAAGAGCTGACTCAGAACCGGCAGCAGGTTTTGTGTCGGCTTTTTTGCATATAATGTACATAAAGTGAACTTCAATCAGTGGGGGTGTTCTTTATCCCCGCTGATTGTTAGTGGAGGCCCACAGGACAAGGAAGGCTTCGTCAGCATGAGCATCGCACGACCAAATGCGGCAGCTTTTGGGAGGACGTGGCGTTCTTAGTCTTTGTCCTTATTTCGGGCCTTTACATTATCAAGCGAGGCGACTTGCCCAGGGGTGACAAGCATAAGTCGAGCAGACGGCGGGAAGTGCTATTCTTCCCATCAGCTGATTGG
>NZ_NJQY01000014.1:10802-13777 GCF_010628845.1 Bacillus sp. 22-7
CACTTATCCTCCTTTGATTCCTCTTAGTCTTGAAGCGGGGGTCTTACTGCCCGTGAGACTGCGATAAATGATTAATACATTTCACGTTTTTCGCCCACCTTCATAAGATATAAAAGAGTAAATGAAGGAGCGTGATTGAGCAGCATGGATAACAACTTTTTTAAAAACCTTGAAAAGAAAACAGGCGTAAATATGAAGGATGTATTTGAACTGGCCGGCTCTTTGCAGAGTGCAAATTTTAAAGATGAGAAAACAGTGCGAAATGTAATCAAAAGGGTTTCGCAGATTGCAAACAAACCCGTCTCTAAGGATATGGAAGATAAGATTGTCAAATCGATCGTTGCTGATGGTAAGCAGCTTGACTTTAATACCATTTCCCAGATGATGAATAAAAAATAACAGGAGGGCCTGGCCGGGTTAGCAGCCAGGTCTTCTGTTTATTTTTCGTTTTTGTTTCTGCCGCTTCTTGTGATGGGGGCAAGGAACCTTGATGGATATGCCTTCCGTCCACGCCTTTTTTCCGGCACAGATATATACAAATCCTTCCTGGCCCTTGTTACAGCAACATACATTAATCTTCGTTCTTCCTCTAAAGGGGCAGACTCGCCTGAACGGTAAGCTTCCAGAGCATGGTCATGTGGAAGGTTTCCTTCAACTGCACCGGCAACATATACCACATTATATTCAAGCCCTTTTGCACGGTGGATAGTGCTTAATGTAATGGCATTATCATTATTTCTGCTTAGGCGCTTGATCTCTTTGTTCATGGCTTTCATATGTTCAGTATGCTCCAGAAACTCTTGAAGAGACTGGAAATTACGTGCAGCGACCTTCAAATCTTTTATATCATCAGAGCCTTTATCCATTTTATTGCCTTCATTGCCTCGTTTTTTTATAAAGTCCTGAAATCCCAATTCTTTTTCAACCGTTTCAATTGCGGTGGCTGGAGTAAGCCCTGAGATTGATCTTGTAACAGGGATCACTTTTTTCAATTTGCTTTCCTGAAAAGCAAAGCCTGTTCTTATAAACTTCAGGCTCTCCAGCAATGAGCAATCCTGTAAGATGCTTTCTGCCTTAATATCCTGAAGGACGGATTGTTTAATAAACAAAGAAGGCAGCATATCCTTTAAAGCATTTTGGTCATCCTCATTTACCGATAGCTTTAGAAAAGCAAGCATGCTTCGAACAATAAATCGATCATAAAATGATTCGGCATCTTGATCCAATTTAAAAGGAAGGCTGGAATTAGCCAGCCGCTCAAAAATGGCTCTGCTCCCGGTATGGGTACGGAATAATACTGCAAAATCCCCCGGTTCATATCCTTCTTCAATTTTTTCCCGGATATCAGTCAGGATCATCGTAGCTTCTTCTTCCTCATCATAAGGAAAAAAGAGGAAGGGGTGCTGTCCACCGGAAAATTGAGCACTCATGCTTTTGGGACGTCTAAATTTATTCAGAGAAATAATTTTGTTTGCAGCTGATACAATCTCATGAGCAGAGCGGTAATTCTGATTCAATGTTATTACCTTGGCACCAGGGAAATCTTTTTCGAAATCCAAAAGATACTGGGGATCGCTTCCTCTGAAGGCATATATAGATTGATCATCGTCTCCCACGGCACAGACATTTTTAGTTCTATCAGACAGCATTTTCATTAGCTCATATTGAACATTATTAATATCCTGGAATTCATCAATCAGGAAATAATGAAAGCGGTTTTGATATTGTTCCAGAATCTCAGGTTCTTCCAGAAAAAGGGCATGGCAGCCTGTGAGCATATCATCGAAATCAAATAATTCTTTTTTTGTTTTAGTTTGTTCATACCTTTGATAAAGAATCGCAGTTTGTTCCTCCCATTCATTCTTTGGGTTAACCTTGCCAGGTACGATAAGAGAATTTTTCCAATAGCTGATTTGCTGGAGGGCAAGATCAAAGGCAAATTCCTTTTCATCGAGTTTTAAGTCTTTGCTGGATTCTTTAATAATCTGTTCCCGTTGCCATTCTTTATTAAGGAGCTTTCCTGAAGCCCATTTATTGGGATTGTGGAAAGAAAGTATCCGATAGAATAAGCTGTGAAAAGTGCCTGAAACGATTTGCCTAACCTTTCGGGAATCCATTCCGGGGTATTGGATAAGACGCTCCTTCATTTCAGCAGCAGCCTTAGCTGTAAATGTAACAAGCATAATGGATTTAGGGTCGATATTTTTCTCGCGAAGCATAAAAGCAGTCCGTGTTGTTAAAACACGGGTTTTGCCGCTGCCTGCACCTGCCAGAACGAGCAGAGGGCCATCTAAATGAGACACAGCCGCTGCCTGCTGTTTATCCAAGAATACACCTGCCTGTAAAAGGGACTTTAGGTATTCATCAGGGAAACTGGGACTGGCAGTACCTTCTTTTCTATAGGGGGGGATATTTTTTACCGGCTGAGCTTTTTTAAAGGCTGATTCGGTTTCCTTTATTGCGGCTGAAGCAATTGACCTCGAAACAGGAATTTTAAACCCATTTCTTTCTATATATTCTTCATTCTCAGTCTGGACTGGTTCGGGGTTAAAAATTATATCTCTGCACGTTCTGCTGTCTTGATGAATATGATAAAAATGAGGTTCATCAAGAATTCCCAAATACAAACGGACAGAAGCTCCGCATTCAGGGCAGAACAGCTTTCCTTTTTTGCCTTCTTCATAAATATGCTGAAAACTTTCTCTGTTCAATTGTTTCAGATTCACAGTCTTATTATGTAACTTTGCTGTTTTCATAAAAATACCCCATTATATATAAATTGCCGAGTTTAACAATATTATTTCTTTTTAACAACAAGACAAATTTAATCATAACAAACCGGTAGAGGATTCTAAAGTGCTTTTCTGTTTAAAATTTCATGGAAACGGGTACATAAAATTAAAAACAGTTACGTATTCTCTTAATAATCAGATAAAGTGAAACTTCAATCAGTGGGGGTTTTCCTTATCCCCCAC